>NZ_JBHFNQ010000026.1:0-29208 GCF_041929345.1 Floridaenema aerugineum BLCC-F46 | reverse complement strand
TGTTACAAACTAGGGAAACGGTGCGTTAGGCACGGGAACTTATTTATGGGTTGAAATGCTGAATTTATCGCCCGTGCCTAACACACCCTACATTTAAATAAGATTTTGTTATCACCATAAATCCGGGAGAGCCTAATAATTTAGTTTCGATTAATGGGAAGCTACTCAATTTTAACAAATTTACCGTTTTGAACTTGAACTAATGTATCAGGACGCTGTTGCTGAAAGAGAAATTCGCGTTCGCCTGTTTTGTTGTTAAACTTAAATTCTCCAGTGATTCCCTGGACTTTAAAGTTTGGGTTTCTGAGGATTTTGTCTAAATTTTGGCGGGTTGGATCTGGTTGTTTAAGTAGTTCTTGTAAAGCTGTTGCGATCGCAATTGTTGTATCTTTAGCTGTCGAGGAACGCCAAGTATTTAGTTCGGTTTTCCAGAGTTCTCGAAAAGATTCTTTTTCTTGCTCATTAGGAAAGTAGGGAACTGATATTGTTAAACCTTCCACTGCGTCTCTTCCCCATTCGACGGTTTTATCATTATACAAAGTTGGACTACCAAATAGTTTAACAGGCAATTTATTTTGTTTAACTTCCTTGAATAGTGCGATCGCTTTTGGCAAATTATCCACATAAGGTGCTACCATCAGGCTATTAACTTTTTGATTTTTAATTGCCTGAATAGTGCTACTAAGAAGGAATTTTGGATCGGAAAAGTTACAGTTTACCTCGATATGCTGTCCTTTGTAAGCTGAAACAACAGACTTAAATTCATTTTTAAAAGACTCTTGATCTGGAGATATATTATCCACACAAATGGCAACTTTCGGTTGAGGAATTACCTTGCCTAAACCTTGAGATAATTGTGCAGCAAAAAAAGTAATTTGCGGAACTAAGCGAAAAATATACGAATCTGCTTTCAATTGATTAGCAAAGCTAGTTGGAGAAATCATCACCAATTTCCCCTGCTGATAAATCGGAGCCGCTGCTACTGAAGCATTACTGCCATTATGCCCAATAACTGCAAAAATAGCCGGATCTTTGACAAACTTCTCAGCATTTTCTTTAGCTAGGTTATCATTGTTATTATCATTGGCAATAATTACTTGTAATTGCTTACCCTTAATTCCATCTTCTCGGTTAATTTCCTCTTGAACTTCAGCCACACCTCGCAACATTTCTTCGCCTATAGGTTGGTTGCTACCAAGAGGTACGCTGACAGCAATTTTAATAGTTGCTTTGGTATTAGCTGCTCTGACATTATTTAAATAGATTCGGGTTTCTGGATCGTTAGGGTTTTTCTGAAGAGATGCTTTAAAGTATTCGATCGCTTCTAAATAATTTTTATCTCTAAATGCTTTCACTCCAGCTTCTTTTTCTGGAGTAATATTTTTTTCGCTGATAATTTCTTCTCCTAAACTAATTCCTGGTGCAAGAGTAGCATCTTTTGATAGTTCATTGAATTTGTAGATTCCCAAACCAAGAGTAAAAAGTGCGATCGCTCCTCCTATTCCTCCCAGAACAATTTTCCAATTAATTGGTATTGGTGGTTTTGGTGGATAAAATAATGGTGGTTCTTCAGGATTTTGGAAAATTACAGGCAACCAAGAAGCATTAGGAGAACTATTATCTATCAACAACCTTAACCGATCGCGAGCATCATGTACAGCTTGATGTAAAGAAGCACCATGAGCAAAACTAGTCAGGAAATCATTTAAAAACTTTTGCGCCACTTCATCATGAATTGGTTGGCGCATTACAATAATATGAGGAATTTGTAACTTTTCTAATTTTCGTGCTAATCCCAATCCATCACAAGAGTTAAAAATTGCCAATTTTAAGCCATTACTAACTGCTATTCTTAAATATCTTTCAAGCTCTGTGGTTGATAAATATCCTTCATCATTTTGATTATTATTAATCCAAATTCCCCCATCATTTCCGCTAGGATGCGTGGAGCTATGCCCAGCAAAGAAGATAATATCCCAAGGTTGACTAACTAGCTTTTCTACAAATTCTTGTCTTCCGGGTTCTCTTAATAAAATTAACTGAGCACCTTTTAATTTTTCTTGCAGAATATTCCAATCAGTTTGAATATCAATTTCTTCATCACTTCCCAGAATAACTAGAATTTTAACTTGGCTGTTCAAAGCTCCTCTTCTGCGGGTGCTTTTGCTGTTCAAAGCAACTTCAGCATAGTTATAATATTCCTGAAGAAAACTCCATAATTCCCAGGGAAGTTTTTGTAAGTCTTGGTTATCGGTCTGTATAATAAAACTCTCTAAGTCGTTTATGCCAACTGTATGTAAAAGTCGTTGTTTCAGTTTTTCTAAGGAAGACCGATCTAGCCATTCATTTAGAGCTTCTTTAAACCTGCCAGCAGAACTAATAACTTCATCCTTTCTGTCGCTACTCGAACAGTTTGTTTCTATTTGCTGGGGAACAACTATCTGTCGTCTCCACCAACGGTTGCTTTCTCCCCAAGAGTAGTAAGCTGTTTGCCAATTATTATAATGCTCGATAACTTCTGGTGCTGGTGCAAGTCTACCTTTGACTTCTTGAACGCAAACTTCTCTATTTTCCCTAATGGTTAAGGTTATAGGAAAACCTGTTTCAAAATCACCCGGGTCGATTCTGAAGATGACTTGCTTACCCATATTTATAGCCCTTTAATTATGGTAATAGGACTCGATAATACTTAAGCAAGTTATACAAAAAATTTTTCTGTTTCGTCAAGTTAAAGTTCTTATTTTTTTATAAATTTTTACTATTTTTTGCTGAGTAGCCTTCTATACTTAGTTTTTTATTTGCCGCCAAGTGCAAGGTTCTGAAGAACAATCAGGTGCAATTAGTGTATTGGTATTTTCTTGGCGATCGCTTCCTTTCAAAGTAATCTTTCCGCTGAAACCTTGACTACTAAATTTTGGATTTACTAAGGCTTTCTGTATTCCCTCTCTACTGGGTTTATCTAGCTGAAATTGTATGGCATCAATTACCATTTGTAAGGCATCGTATGACATAATCACAGGCCAATTTAACTCTGTATTTCCCCAAAATTCCTGAAATTCTTTAGCAGTATTATCTGAGGCATAAAAAGGAACAGTTATGACCATTTTTTGTAATGCTGTCTTTCCTAAAGCTAAAACTTTGTCTTCTGGTACTGTATCGCCGCCAACAATTAATAATTCCCCATTGTTCTCTTTAATTACTTCTAGTTTATTGGAGTCATTGGAAATAGTATAAGCATCAGGAAACAGCGCTATAGCTGCATTTTTAAACTTTTGCTTAACCCAAGCCACCTTACTTTTTATTTTAGATGTATCTTCTCTTAAATCAAAATCAGCAACAATTTGTATGCGATCGTTCAAAGCGTTTTTAAAGTCTTTTTTTGCAGCTTCGCTAAAAGCTTTACCTGTTGTGTAAAAAATAGCTACCTTTTGATAACCTTTAGCAATGAGATAATCAACTAAAGAATAACTTGCTAATTGAGTAGTTGATACAGGTCTAAAGAAAATATTATTAGGATGAGTAGAACTTAGTCCATCATTAGCCGTACTGGTTGGCGATAGTAAAACCAATTTGTTGCTTTCATAAATTGGTTTTACATTAATTGAAAGATGGCTGGAATAATGACCAATAACAGCCAGAACATCTTGCCGCTTTACTAATTCTTGAGCAATCTTTCGAGCCTGTTCTTTATTATTACTATCATCCGCCAGTAAAACTTTAATTTTCAATTGATTTTGTGGATCGTTATTAAATCGCTCTTGCAGCCAAGCTACCCCCTTGACGATATCTTCACTCACGAAAGTTGGAGAATTGGAGAAGGGAACTATTAGAGGGATAGTGTAAATATTAGCTGGATTAATACTCCCAGCCATAATCTTGGCATTGTTCAAATATATAAGCGTTTCTGGATCTTTCTTTTCATTCCATGCTTTTGTTAGTAGATTAACGGCTTGGGAATAGTCTCTATTAGCGATCGCATCAATACCTTTTTGTTTTTCTAGTTGCGGCTGACTTTCTTTCGGATTCATTAAAGCCTTTTCCCCGCAACTCATTGGTAAATTCTTATTGAGTTGAAGATCGCAAGCTGTTGGCTGAGGATAAAACTTGGGTAATAAATGATGTGAAATGCCAAATACGAGCAATGATAAAACGAAAGCGATCGCACTCAATTGCCAAAACTTAAACTTCTTATTTATTCCTTTTCTGCTGACAGGTTCCTGTGGATAAAATAGTGGTGATTCTTCAGGATTTTGGAAAATTACAGGCAACCAAGAAGCATTAGGAGAGCAATGATCTATCAACCTTAACTGATCGCGGGCTTCATGCACGGCTCGCTCTAAAGAAGCACCATTAGCAAAACTAATTAGGAAATCATTCAAGAAGTTTTGTGCCACTTCATCGTGAATTGGCTGACGCATCACAATAATATGAGGAATTTTCAAACTTTCCAATTGCCGTGCTAAACCTAATCCATCACAAGAATTAAAAATTGCCAGTTTCAATCCTCTTCTGGCTGCTTTTTCTAACGCAATTCTTAATTGTTGTGGCGATAGACTATCTTTCTTATTTATCGAGATTGTAGCATCATTTCCTCCTGGTTTAGTAGAACTATGTCCGGCAAAAAAGACAATATCCCAAGATTGATTCATCAAAGCTTCTCGGAATATTTTTGATTCAGGTTGTTTCAAGAGAGTTAATTTTGCTGTTTTTAACGTTTCTTTAAGTAGATTCCCATCTGTTTGAATGTCAATATGGTCGTCACTTCCCAAAATTACCAGAATTTTTACCGGAAGACTAAGAACGCCTCTTTCCGGTGTTCTTCTACTACTTAAAGCTACTTCAGGATGACGATAACGCCTTCTCAGAAAACGCCAAAGTTCCCAAGGTAATTTTTGTAATTCTCGGTTGTTAGTTTGGATGACAAATTTTACAGGTTCATCACCTCTTACAGTTTGAAGTAATTCCTCTTTAATCTCTTCCAGCGAGGAACGATCTAACCAATTGTTGAACTCTTGTTCTAACCCATCAGCTGCATTTTTTACTCGCTCTCTACTGTCCTCGCTGGAATAGTTGGAATTACTTTGCGGTGGAACATTAATCTGTCTTCTCCACCAGCGACAATTTGGATCTTCACCCCAGGCGTAGTAAGCTTGTTGCCATTCCTCGTAGTATTGGAGAATATCCGGTGCTGGTGCAAGTTTACCTTGAACTTCATCAGCACAGAGTATCCCATTTTCTCGAATTTCGAGACTCAGCGGGAAACCTTGCTCAAAATCACCTGTTGCAATTCGGAAGACAACTACTTTGGTCATTGGCTTTTTCTTTCTACGGCTGGTTTTTGATAATTATATTAAACAATGAATTGTTCAGTGATGCTAATATTGCCCAGAGTTAAGCGGACGTGGAAGCGATCGCCAACATCAGCACTAAAATTCAAAGAAATGTAATTATCTAGCGGTTTTTCTCTCGCTGTAGCCTCCAAACCAGGGATAGGATTACCATCTTCATAAAGTCCAATTAATCGCAAACCTGGAGGTAATTTAGAACCATAAACTCCGCTACTCTGCAAAGAATTTCCCATTGGATAAGCTCGTAGCAACACAGCAACTTGACCATCCAATTTTCGCAAAACTGCAATCATCAAAGCGATATGATTTCCTTTTAATTGCACACCTAAATCCATCACCCTTCTAATCGCAGGATTAGGGTAATTTGGATCGATCGTCCACAAATATTCAGCAGCTTTCCAGCGAATTGTTTCATCGCTAGTATGTAGTATCAACTGAACCAAAGCATTTTTATCTTCCATATTCTGAGGTAAAATTACCTCACTTTGACTGTTACGTAACTGCTTAACTGCTCGGTTAATTTTTTCTGGCGTTTCCAATTCTATTCCCCTCACTTTTTTGAGTCTAAATGCAGGTGCTACAGTTTTGCTTTTTAACCAATCTTCAAAAGTCTGCCAACCTGCTTCCACAGCACCATTCAACCACTCACTCAGACTGCAAATTTTTCCTAGTGGTAAAACCCGCCTTTGGTACAATTCTTGTAACCAACGACTCTCATTTAACAATGCACCCCACTTTTCAAACTTTGCCTTCAAGCGTGGCGAATAAGGCGAAGGTTTGCTCAGTTTTTCCATCAAATCTTCCGCTTCAGTTTCAGATAATTTGGGCAAAGCTATTACTGAACCTTTTTCATCAGGACAAAGCTCAAGCTTAACTGCCAGTATTTCTAAGTGCGGAATCACCCAATCTCCTGACAAATGATAGAGGCGATAAATTGAATCGTAATCTGCCTTAGCTTTCAAAGTTTCCCGGCTCACAAAACCCCAAAAATGCAAATATTTTTCTTCTAAATCAACTCTCACAGGTAGATAATAATCTGCTGTCCAATTAGGAATATCCACCCATTCTTGAGGTACAGAAAAATCTGCCATATCAATCGCATCGCTAGGAATTAGTACCAGCCTTTTGTTCCCCAAATTAATCCCACATCCATTCACAAATTCCCATATTTTGCAGAAAAACTTTTCATTGGGAAATATATTAGGCGAAATTTCTGTTTCTAAATTTTCCTGCATCCACTTCAATAAAAGATTGAGACACAGACGATTTATGTAAGCCTGATGGCAACCTGTTTGATTAGAATAATCTCGCGGATCGGGTTCAGCTTTTTTCAAATCATCCCCGGACAATGTTAACCAAAGATGTTCAGAATAAATGTTGCTTAATGTTTCGATATCGATTTTCATGATTTTGTTTTACAATTGACTAGATGTAAAGTTGCAAAAGAGTTTGTAAACGAGTTTCGGTAACTACTGAAATTTGCTGTCTGGTTCTGCTTTCTAACGGTAATTCAATTTGAATTTCTCGCTGAATATTATCAGTTATGCTATCAAATAGCCATTGTTTAATTTCTGCTAGTAGTTCTGTGACTTCCTGTTCGGATTTTTGCATTAGATTGCTAATTTCCTGGAGTGGCAAATTAACAATATAGAATAGCCTTAATAAATCTCGGCTTTGATTTCCCAAAAATCTTATTGCTTTATCGAAAAAGCTGTCAATTCTATCTGAATAGTATTGAAATAACACCGCTTCAATTCCATTGACTTCGGGTGAACTGCTCTCTATTTGGTAATTTTCTTGCACCCAACTACAAACTCTTGACATGATATTTATGTGTATTCTTTTAAGATTGCGACTAACTTTGTATTGTGGCAAATTGCCTAATTCTCTACCAATTTGACCCTGTGTTAGTTCTAAACCATATCTAAGAAAAAGAGTTTGCTTTTCCACTACTGTTTGTAATTCTTGTAGGAGTCGATCGATCAACTCCCCAAAAGCAGCTAATGTTTGATCCATTTCCTCATCACCTCTCTGCAAAGCCGGAAGATTGTCAATTAAAGATATATTTTCATCATTTGCCAAACAAGTAAAACTATCTAAAGAATTAATTGGTGGATCTAATAGTCTGCGAATGGCAATGCCAATATTTTCTAAACAATCTTGAACTTCTCTTGCGTTAATGTTCTGTCTCAAATTTTCTTGGTGAATTTCAGAATAACGGTTCGCAATTTCTTGAAACTGTTCTGTTTCAAATCTGTCTACTCGCAGATTTAATGAGGCTCTTACCTCTTGAAAACATTGCCAAATTAGCAGATATTGAGATAAATTTGTTTGACTATATCCTGAGTTTTGTAACGCTTCTGTAACTTGTTTGCGGCTAGAGCGTGCAACTAAACCTAAGTTGCTTCTCCCTAGTGTTTCTAGTCCGCTCATTCTTCTGAGTGGTGGGATTAAAGAATTCTTAATTCTTCGCTCAGAAAAACTCTTTAATGTGGGATAGAAATAAGTAACTTCAAAACGACGCTCATCAAATCTTTCAAAAAAATTCACTGGGTTGCTTACCAATTCAGATCCAATTGAGAATAAATCTTGGAAATAAGTAGCACGGTATTCAACGGGGAAAAAAGACAGAATTTGCCGAACTACTTTTTCGCAACGTCTTTGTAAAAAAGCAATCCAATGATTTCTGCATAATTTATCCTCTGGATACCTTTGTAACTGTTCAAATAAATTTAGTGCTACTCTGGTTTCCGATGTTCTTTCGTTGAGATCTTGGCATAACGAGTCAATGCTTCTCTTTAATCGCGGATCGATCCGCCAGATAATACGATTTTCTTCTAGGCTATGGGGTAGGCGATAAAAGCAGTCCAATGGCATAAATGTATCCTGAGCAACTAGATGGAACGTTCTAGACTAGCTACAAAGGCTGAACTCCTTGTATTTTGGTCTACTTTATATGATTGGGAGCGATTTAAAAATTTATGCAGTTCTCTAACTCAGATTTTGCAGCAGGGGAGGTAGAACCTCCCAGATCCTCGTTCCCAGGTTGAACCTGGGAACGAAAAAAGGAGGCTCTGCCTCTTGGTGCTCTTATCTGAGTCTAAGCAAGATCCCCGACTTCTTGAAGAAGTCGGGGATCTGGACTTTGGGGATCTGGTAGAGTTTTCTAACGCACGGTTCCTCTCAAGGCTTCTGCATCAACACCTTTGAGCAGATAAATCCGCAGCAAATGACCAAAAATTGATAACTGCAATGGTAGTTTCCGTAACGCTTTCAACCATTTTGGTTGAGAACTAGCATCGATTTGCGACATCTTTAAATTTAGATCGGAACTGCGATGTAAGCGATCGAAAAATTCTGGATTTTCTGTATCTAGAACTGAAGGGAAAGCCCGCGCCGCTGATTCATTCGTCTTGCGAATTACTTCTGCATCAAATTCTGTTGGATCTAATCCCAATACTTTATAAAATCCGGTTCTTTCGTGAACAGTCAAGGTATGAGTGGCAAAAACTGTCAGCAAGAAAAACCGACTCCACAAGCGAGATTGCCAAGTTTGCCACAGTTTTGGTTGAGATCTTAACAATGCTTTAAAAATATCCCCGTGACGGTTTTCATCCTGACACCAACTTTCAAAGTAGCGGAACAAGGGATAAAACTGATTTTCTGGATGTTTTTCTAAATGGCGATAAATAATGATGTAACGCCAGTAACCAATTTTTTCAGATAAATAAACTGTATAAATCACCCATTCGATCGGGAAAAATGTGTAAACCCGATTCTTTGTCAAATAACCCAAATCCATTGTAGTGCCAAAATCCCCCATTGCCTTATTGAGGAATCCCGCATGACGCGCTTCATCTCTCGCCATCAAATTAAACATTTCCGATAACAGCGGACTGCGATCCTTTAATTTGCGCGAAAGTTCCTTAAACAGCAAAAACCCGGAAAACTCAGAAACGCAAGATCTCTCCAAATAATTAATAAAAGCTTGTCTGTCTTCTCCCGTAATATGATCCCAGGACTCATTAAACGCTTCATCCCTAACAAAGTGGTGACGGTTGTAATCCGCCCTCATTTCTGCCAACATTGCCTGTAATTCGGTGTCTTGGGCAGATAAATCCATTTGGGCCGCAGTTTCAAAGTCTGTCGTATAAAACCTCGGTGTGAGGATGTTTTCCTTTAGTGCTTTTGTTTTACCTGCTAACTCCTGAGAGGGCTTTGGCGGAGAAGTAACCATAGTGTTTGTCTCGCTATAACTCAATAGCTTTTAAGTTATACTAATTTCCACCTCTTGAAAAGATATTTGTGTGAAAAAGGTTACAAACGTTAATCTTACTGTAACTTTGTTAAGTTATGAAAACTATTTCACATTTAATCGCCTAATGGCTATAGAGTATTAAAAGTCTTTTGGTGGGATGGGTTAAGGATGCCTGCTGAAAGCGCATTGTCTTAGGAAAGAGGTAAATTGAGATGAGTCACGATTTAGCCAACAGTCTGCGAGAAGGCACGAAACATTCTCACACTGCTGCGGAAAATACTGCTTATATGAAGTGTTTTCTCAAAGGAATTGTTGAAAGAGAACCATTCCGCAAGTTGCTGGCAAATCTGTATTTAGTCTACAGTACTTTAGAAGATTCTCTGCGGCGTTACCAGGATCATCCAGTATTAGGAGTGATGTATTTTCCTGAGTTAAATCGCACCGCAAATTTAGAGAAAGATTTAGCTTTTTATTATGGTGAAAATTGGCGGGAAGAGATTGCTGCTTTACCTGCTGGTAAAGTTTATGTCGATCGCCTGCAAGATCTCGCCAACAACGATCCAGTGCTTTTAATTGCTCACAGTTATACTCGTTACATGGGTGATTTGTCTGGTGGACAAGCTTTAAAAAATATTATTCGATCGGCATTGAATCTACCACCAGATCAAGGTACAGGATTGCACGAATTTGAACAAATTCCCACTGTAGAAGCTAAACGAGAATTCAAAGAAAAGTATCGCCAAGCTTTGAACTCTTTAGCGATCGATGAAGCCACAATTCAACGGATAGTAGAAGAAGCCAACTATGCGTTTAAATTAAATCGAGATGTGATGCACGATTTAGAAGAAGATGTCAGAGTGGCGATCGGCGATCATGTATTTGACTTACTCACCCGTCAAGATAAACCAGGTAGCACAGAACGACCTTCTCATAATACAGCTGGCGAAGCTGTAGTAGTTGGATATAGTGCTTAAAGTAAGAATTTTTAGACTCACACAAAAGCTGGGTTTCTTTAGAATAATCAGTCATTTCTAAGTCCAGAAACCCAGTTTTTTGAATATCAAAAATTAGTAAGCTGAGCTTTCATAGGTGCTACTTGAAACTGGGATTGGTGGTTCTACTTTTTTTAAAGAGGAGAGGAGTGTTGTGTACACTTTTAAAGTTTCTGCGCTAATTTCCTCCCAGTTATAGTGAGTTTGGACGTATTTTTGGGCATTTTTAGCCATCACTGCCATTTCCTCTGGATGATGAATTGCCCAATCTAAGGTACTAATACAGGAGTCTAAATTTTCCACTTGAAAGGCTAAACCCCTTTGCTCAGATGTTAGTTGCTGATGGACAGGAATATCACTGGCAACTACCGGGATACCTTCTTGCATTGCTTCCAACATTGCTATAGGTAATCCTTCTAATTTGGAAGGAAGTACAAATAATCCAGCACCTCGAATAAGTTCTGCTAAATGAGAGCCTTTTTGTTGACCAGCAAATATGATGTCTTTGTTATTTGCTGCCATGTTGACTAGTTTTGTAGAGTATTCAGCAGTATCGCTGGTGCCACCAACGAGAGCTAATTTCCATCCTTTTGGCTGGAGTTTTTGGAATGCTTGAATCAGCAAATCGGGGCATTTTTCTGGGACAAGTCTGCCTAAGAATAAAATGTATTTTTGTTGTGTTAAGCCAAGGGAGGTGCCAAAAGCAAATTCGGGGTCTGATGGAGCTAAAACAGAAGCGGCGTTAGGAATATAAGTTGTCTCTTTGTTATAGACTTTCTTAAAATAGGAACGCAGTTCTTCGGAAACAACTATGATTTCGTCAGCAAAGCGTACTGCTGCTCGTTCACCGTAGTAGAGTAATTTTCCAGAACTTTTGCCCCATTTGGCACGCTGCCAGTCTAAACCATGACAGGTGACAACAATTTTGGCTGAGGTAGTTAGTTTTGGTAGCCAGCAAAAAATAGATGGGCCTAAAGCATGGAAATGAACTATATCATATTGCTCTGTTCCAGAGGCGATCGCGCCAAGTGCAGAACTCAGCAGTGCATCCATTCCCCCTGCATACAAGCAAGGTAAAGAGACGACCTTAACTCCCTTATAGTCATAACTTTCCAGTGAGGTAGATTCAGTATAGGAAGAACGAGCAAACAAATCTACTGAATGACCTTGCGCTACTAAACGCGGATAAATTTCTTCACAATGGTGTTCAATCCCACCCTGTTTAGCGGGTAAACCTTTGACACCAATTACAGCTATTTTCATTGAGAAACTCCTGTTAGACTTTTGTGATGTTGATTTGTTGATGAAGAACTGCGCTGTTACCAACGGCTTAACATATCTTTGTAGATGTCACCCACTACAGTTTTTGCACTATAAGGTGCAGCAGATGCAACACAGGCTTCGGTCGGATAATCTGTTGGATTGTAAAGTACCCTACCCAGAGCCTCTGCAATTGCAACTGGTGTACGTTCTTCGCAAATTACTCCACTCTTAGGAGAGAGTAAGTTAGGAGTTTCACCGCAGCGAGTTGTTACTATCGGTGTCCCACAGGCTAGTGCTTCCAGAACTACTAAGGGTAAACCTTCGTAAGCACTGGTTAAGATAAATGCACTGCAAACTCTTTGCAATTTTGCCAGTTCGGTTTGGTTAATTGCTCCTAGCATTGTTACCTGCTTTTGCAGTCCCAGGCGATCGATTTCTGAAGATACTTGCTCTCGCAAATCTCCATCACCTGCTATCAGTAAATGAATATTTTGGTTGCTCAAAGCAGCAATAGATTGCACCAATAAAATCGGGTCTTTTTGAGGATGTAACCTACCTGCAAAAAGGACAAATTTTTGATTTTCTCCTAACCCCATTTTCTGCGCCAAATTACGTCTTTCCCCCTCTCTTTCATCCCCGGTTAATGGATAACAGATTTCGTTGTCTACTGTATTTTTTACATACTTAACTTTGTCTGCTATTTTAGGATAGCGTTCTTGATATAATTTCGCTGATTCTGTGTTACAAGAAAGAATTTCGGAGAATTGATTAACTAACAGGCGTTCGATCGCAAAATACGCTGCTGGTAGGTAACGCCATGCGATCGCATCTTTCCCAGAATGGGAATTTATCTGTTTGTGAATATCATTGTGAATAAAAAGAGTTTTTTTCCCAGACCAATTCAATGCTGCCGCTGTTGGCTCCAACCTGTGAAAGTGCATAAAGTCAGAAGTAAACTGACGACCAAAAAGCGCCGCTGTGTATTTAATCGTCGTTGGGATTAGCTTTCTGACATTATCATTTTCTATCAAGATTACAGGCATAAACTTAATTGCTTTACCTGCTAACTCAGCTTCCTGCCATTTACCTAGAGGCTGGCGTGGATCATCTCCTGTGCCTACCAGTCTTACTTCAAATTCATCAGGAGCATACTTAACAAAATTTTTAATTACAGTCTGTATTCCCCCGATGCTACTGCGCCAAGGGTTAAACTGATAAAAAATGGTTAAAATTGGTTTATCCATGATTAATAAAATCTACAACATAGCGTATCATTAATATTCTCTCAGATATGTATATCTGCTTGTCATCGCCAATTTCACTGATATTCTAAGTACGTAACCAGCCAGATTTCTGCAAATCTTTATGCGGCAATTTCTATATTTTCCGCCTAATTTAAATTTTTCTCTATTATTCTTTAGATAAATATAAAGATTTGATTAGTTATTTACGAAATAAAAATTAAGCAAGTACTGGGAAAATAAATAGAATGGGGCAAATGCCAGTAGTTTTACTTAAAGAAACAGCGCTCGCTGTTGACAATACGTAAATCGATATTGTATCATTATTATCAATGAATTTTACATAAACTAACCATAATCCCTATAAAATCATTTATGAAAAGACTAACTTCGTTACCCTTAATGCTAATTTTTACTGCGGCTGGTTTTATAGTTTTGGCGGCTTCCGTAATTCTAATGACAGTAGAATCACTGATTTCCTCCTTATGGTCACAAGCGCCATCATCTAAAACTGAAACCGGGAAAAAAAGTTTTACTCAAGCGCAACTACCCTCCACAGAACCACAAGTCCGTTCCAGAACTTAGATCCCTTCATTCAGATCTTCGACAACTTCTGCTTTCGTCGGGAATCTAATCTTAAGTTATGGTATTGGAGCTAAAGTTTTGGCATTTTGCGGAACTCCGTAAAAAATTCCCCTGCCGTTCGTCCCAATAAATACCAACCCAAATTGCTGCCAGCTTCCTTCCATTGTGTTGGGTTCATTACCAATGGGATTTTCTCTAGAACCAATGCTAACCCAAGTTTGCCCTCGATCCAAAGAACGGAAAATGCCATCTCCGATGCCCGTAACTTTTCCGTATAGATAAAGGGCG
This sequence comes from Floridaenema aerugineum BLCC-F46, assembly GCF_041929345.1. NCBI lineage: Bacteria > Bacillati > Cyanobacteriota > Cyanophyceae > Aerosakkonematales > Aerosakkonemataceae > Floridanema > Floridanema aerugineum. Next base: position 15,233 of record NZ_JBHFNQ010000026.1, on the reverse strand, counting down.
GGAATATTGCTACCTTGGGGTGGTTTACCAAAAGCAAATAAAGAAGCTCTTTCTACCGAAGGTAATTTTGTAAAGGTAGTACCGCCATCGGTGGAACGGAACAAACCATTTTTATCTAAACTAACCCACACCTCGTTTTTAAAACCGGGAACAGTTTTAATGGCATAACTATTCCACTGACCGTGAGGAAGAGAAGAGTTAACCAAACTGAAGGATGAACCCCGATCAGTACTGCGGTAAGCTTTGCCTTCCCTGTAATAGTAAAAGGTATTGCCATCTACTTTGTCTGCGGCTAAAGGGTGATTCCAAAACCAAGGCCCTTCAGGGCCATCGGGTAGTCCCGAAACTTTGTTCCAAGATGCGCCACCATCTGTGGTGCGTAGAGGTTGGGCTTTGCTGGTGATAATTACAAAGAGATTGGGATCTGTGGCAGAAACAGCTACCCGCAAAGGCATGGTGTTTGCTGGGAACGAGGGAAATTTTTGCCAAGTTTTACCGCCATCGGTGGAAGTTGCGCCTGTGAAAGTGGAGTTCCATCTGGCACCACCGACACGGACTACCCGTTGAGGATTATTTTGTGAGTAAGCAAGACCCAAGGTATCGCGCCATTCGGGTGTGCCATGAAATCTTTGTGAGGGATAGTTGTTTAGTCCTTTGTCGTGATAAAAACCGACTACATCAGCAAGGGCACTTAATAAAACGGGGCCTTTTGCAGGTGCAGCTAAGGCAAAGGAAACTACTTCTTCATGTCCTTGTTGGTAGTTAGTCCAAGTAACTGGATTGGCGTTAAAGTTGTTGGTTTGCCAAATGCCAAATCCATCTGTTAGCCAAACTTTTCCGGGAACATGGGGGTCAAATTCGATCGCAGATGTCCAAATCGAAAACATCGGATGGGTCGGATCGTACCACCAAGGAACTGTATGTTGTAACGATGCCTTTTTTTCTGTCCAACTTTTCCCTGCATCAGAACTTTGATAAATTTTGGTGTTTACTGATTGACCGCTTGCGACGATAATTTCATTGGGATTTTTCGGGTTAATAGCTAAAGCATTAAAGAATGTTTCTTTGCCTGAAGGAGTAATATTAGTCCAAACTCCGTTAGCATATTTGCTAACTCCAGACTTAGCAGTAACGTAGAGAGTGCCGTTATTATTAATTGCCATTCTTTGCGGCTGATTTGGGCTGCCTTCTATTTTGCTCCAAGTCACACCTGTATCCGTTGATTTATAAATTCCGTCTCCGAATACATTAGCGTAGATTAAACCAGGCTTTTGCCGCTCGAATAGAATGCCTAAAACGCCTATTTTGGGAGTAAGTTTTGCGGACAAGGAAGTAACTTTAGTCCAGGTTTTACCTGCGTCTTGAGATTTCCATAATCCATCATGTCGGGAACCAAAAAAGATGATGTTAGAGTTATGGGGATTGACGGCTAATCTCATTCCTGCCCAACGATGATCGTCGTTACTATCCATTCCTAAATCTAAGTTTAACTTTTGCCAAGTTTGACCGCGATCGCTAGATTTAAAAATAGCTCCTTTAGGTTGCCAAGCTGAGTATTTTCCGGCTGCTATATAGACAATATTCGGGTTATTTGGATCGAAAGCTAGTGCTTCTCCACCATAGTAAGTTTGTTGCGCTTGGGTAAAGCTATCAGTTATGGGAATCCAACTTTTATTAGCTGCATTCCAACGATAAAATCCACCTATGTCAGTTCTAAGATAAACCAGGTCTTTTTGTTTGGGATGTATGTAAATACCTGTAACAAAGCTACCTCCTCCTATGGATACGTTAGCCCAACGATATCCATTTTCCCCAACGCTAGAGGGCATGGCACTAACAGGTGTAATAGTTGTAATGGTTTCACTTTGTTGGATATCATTGCCGCATCCAGCTAAAATTCCCATGAAACCAAGGGTTACAGTCCAAGAGATTATACGGTTTTGCTTTAAATTTATGATGGGCAATGGGCTGGGGGATTTAGAGACAGGAGGAATTTGAATCAGTTTAAGTATGCTCATAATTTCCCAAAAATTCTTGTGATTGAAAGCTTAGACCCTTTAAGGGAAGCGTGATTGGGGATAAAACTATCCCAATTATCTCTATTGTTCCAGCAATGGTCTTCAGTACTTCCGGTGAATAAAAGATTAAATTTTAGGCAAGTTTCCGTAATTTCACTCATAATACTTTATCTACAACCCTCTTAAAATTAATATGGTAATGCAGCGTCAAAATTGAGGAATTAGACAAGGGGAAAAAGTAAAAGTAAGTAATGCTGCATCTTGCTAGCTGAGAGGAGTAAATTTTTTTGGCTTACTACTTCAAAGCTTAATAAAACTTAAGTAAAGGACAAAAAAAGTTGTTTTAAATCGGAGATTATGCTAAATAAATTAACTTCTGTAGCTCAAAACATTAGCCCAGAATTACGCAAGATAATTGGGAATATAGGGTGGCTATTTGGCGATCGCATTCTCCGCATGGGTGCAGGGCTAATTGTAGGCGCTTGGGTAGCCCGTTACTTACAACCACAGCAATTTGGTCTGTTTAACTATGCGGGGGCTTATGTAGCGCTGTTTACCATTATTTCTAGTTTGGGCTTGGATCAGCTTGTAGTGCGTGATATTGTCCGCGATCCTGATTGTAAAGATGAAACTTTGGGGACAGCTTTAGCATTAAGAATTTTTGGTGGCATATTTACAGTTATAATCACGGCTGGAACTGTTTTTGCTTTCAACCGCGATAGCCAATTAACTACTATTTTGGCAACTATAATGGCGTTTGCGACCATTTTTAATGCCTTTAATACGATCGAATTTTGGTTTCAGGCACAAGTTAAATCAAAATATACAGTTATTGCCAAAAATACAGCTTTTTTTCTAGCAACTTTGTTGAGAGTTGTTTTGATTCAAATGCAAGCACCTTTAGTTGCCTTTGCTTGGGCAATGGTGGTAGAAAGTCTTTTGGGTGCTATAGGTTTGATTATTGCCTATAAAGCTAAAGGACAACACTTGTTCCAATGGCGTGTAAGTTGGCAACGTGCTAAAGTCTTACTCAAAGAAAGTTGGGCGCTAATCCTTTCAGGTTTCGCCATCATGGTTTATGTGAGAATTGACCAAATTATGCTAGGTCAATTAGTAGGTGATAAGGTGGTAGGGTTCTATTCAGTAGCAGCGAAAATCGCGGAACTTTGGTATTTTATTGCTAGTGCGATCGTAGGTTCTGTGACTCCTTCAATTGTGAAAGCTAGAGAAGAAAGTCGGACACTTTACTATAACAAACTACAAAAGCTTTTCAATATGATGGCAGTGATTACTTTTGGACTCGCCATTGTGATGATCTTTTTATCCAAACCGCTGATTGTGCTATTATTTGGTCAGGAATATGCCCCAGCTAGTTCCATGTTATCGATTTACATTTGGTCAGCAGTATTTGGATTTTTTGGTTGGGCTAAAAGTATTTGGATTATTGCCGAAAGTCAGGCTACTTATGCTTTAATTACTACTTGTTGTGGTGCGGCGATGAATATCGGATTAAATTTCTGGTTGATTCCGATTTATGGGGGAAATGGTGCTGCGATCGCCACTGTTGTTTCCTACGCCTTTACCGATTATGTTCTCTGTTTCGTTTATCCCCCAGCACGTCAGCTTGGTTGGATTATGACTAAGGCATTAACTTTCAACTATTTTACCTTTAAAAACCTGTGGTAACTTATTTTCTCGGCTTTTGCTATTTTATAAAAGCCAACATTAAAATAAGTTTTTAGTCATTTAGATTGCTTGTTAAAGGTTAAATTAGCAACTTAAATGACTAACACTTTAAAGACACTTTATAATGTCGATCAACTAGGTTTTTTGCTCATTTTGTCAATCAAATTTATCCTTAAAGTTGTCAGCAATGGTCTCTCAATATAATGGTATATTATAGCTCCAATAGCTATAGCCATGATCCAAATTATGATGCCAATTAGATTGACTAGTATAAAGTTTTGGAAAATTCCACTTAAAGGAGATTTAAGCAGCACTTTACAGATGTTAACTATTATGAAACCATGAATTAAATATATAGTGTATGATGAGTCTCCTATCTGGATTAAACTATTTGGTATTTTCAGATTTCTACTATTTTCTATTGCTACCGATCCAATAATCAGCAACATAAAAGGAATACCGGAGGAAATAACAGATGATATTTTCACTAAATTATAGTTAGAATTAATTGCCGAAATAGTCAAGAGAAAAGCTGCTACGGAAATTAACCGACTAGGGTGTTTTATGGGAAATTTCAAGATCAGATAAGCTGATGCAATTCCAAACAGAAACTCTAAATTGCGTTCATTAAAGATAAAATTGAGTAAAAAATTCTCCTTGAGAATACCCACTACTCCAATTAAATTGAGCAAAGATCCCAAGAACCAAATAACAATGAATGGTTTTAAAACCTTGTCGTAGTTAAATATTTATGCTAAAGTAAGATATCCAAAATTTATCTAGCTAAAAATTTAAGCAAATACAGCTAAGTTACAAAGTTGCCAAAAGTATAGGAACAAATGAATGAGCTAAAATAAAAGCCAGTAAATATTTTCCAAATAATCAGGTAAAGAGAACCTAGTGTTAATTAATAAAAACCACTCACTAATCCACAAATAGGCCAACAATTCAAGGAAGTATTTTTATGGAAGACTTTGGAATTATCATTGCTTGCTGCGACCAAGATTATCACTATGCTAAAGGTTGTTGCGGTAGCATAAGGCATTTTTTAGGTGATGTCCCAATTTGCCTGATTATTGATGGAGAATTTTCCGCCCCAGAATTGGAAAAAGCTTATGGTGTGAAAGTTATTAATCATTTAAATGTTAAAAACAAAGTTCTCCGGGAGAGAAGTTTTGGTTGGGGATTAACGAAAATGGTCGCCTTTTGGGAAAGTCCCTGGAGTAAGTTCCTTTTCCTGGATGCCGACACAATTGTTTGGGGGGATATGCTCAAATATGCGAACTTTAAAGACTTTGATGTAATTGTCGATCGCCCCCTTTACAAAGATACCTTGGAAGAAGTTTCGCGATTTTTCTTTACCACGCAAGAAGTAGAGAAACATTTTCCTGAGTTTCAGTGGCAAAAACATTTTGGCGAATACTTTTGTACAGGAACATTCTTTGCCAAACGAGACCTATTTAGCCTAGATGAATATATTTATATGTTGGATTTTATCAAGGAAAATCCCAATATATTTTGGTTTGGAGAACAAGGCTTTTTAAATATGATGATTTTTCGTGACTCTGATGCAGGAAAACTACGTTTGGGACAATCAAGCTTTCAAGTTATTGCGCCGAAATTTAAATGGGATGAATTAAAAAAACGCTTTCCCGTTGAGAAAACTGGCCCAGTAGTTCAAGGAGATGATGCTTGTGTAATTCATTGGGCTGGGCCAAAACCAACCTTGTATAATTCGCAAGTTTATTCAGAACCAATGAATTTTTCTCGTCGCAAGTGTATGCGGGAAGCTCAAGGTTTAACAGGATTGCCAGCCGAAGCTTTGCTAAAATCAGAAGATATTAAACGCGCTCTCAATATTTACCAGAAAAAGTTGGTTCGCAAAGTTAGAAAAGCGATGAAACTTTCGGTAAAAACTGGAGTGAATTACTAACTCAAGGAATTGCTATGTCTTCCCAAAATCCTCGTGCTAGTGCCATCATGCCTGTTTATAACAGGGAAGAATACTTAAAAGAAACGATCGATAGTGTATTAAATCAAACCTTCACAGATTTTGAGTTTATTATTATCGATGATGGTTCTAGCGATCGCAGTGTAGAAATTATTAAATCCTACAAAGATCCCAGAATTAAATTATTCTTGAATGACAAGAATAGTGGCACTAGTTACAGTAGGAATCGGGGAATCGATCTTTCTAGCGGCGACTATATCATTACCATAGACTCCGACGACATTAATTTACCCCAAAGATTTGCCACACAAATTGCTTACATGGATTCTCATCCCGAAGTTGGTATTTGTGGAAGTTGGGTAAAAACAATTGGCGAAGTTGCAGGAGAATTGTGGCGATGTGCAGTAAACCCAGAAATTGTTCACTGTCGGACTTTGTTTGAAGCAGTTTTATGTCACCCCTCAACGATTATTCGCCGGAAATATTTAGACGAATATTCTTTGAGATATTCAGTTGAACTGAAACGTGCTCAGGATTGGGATTTATACTGTAGGGGTGCTAGACATTTTCAAATAACAAACATCCCGGAAGTTCTGGTTTATTACAGATGGCGCAAGTACGGCAAAAACTTGTCCGATGAAGAACTAATGTCACAAAAATATTACTATTTCTACGAGATAGATAAAAGAAACTTCCAAGCTTTGAATTTACAGCCAACTGAACAAGAAATGCTAGTTCATCGCCGCTTAGGAAATTCGGAACTAAAAAAAGATCAAGATTTCGTTCTAGAATCTAACTTATGGTTAGATAAACTTTTTGGAGCCAATCAAATTGCTAAAGTATATCCTCAATCAACTTTTCTTCAGGTTTTAGCAGGTTACTGGTGGGAAGTATGCAGTTATGCGTCTGATTCTCCTCTACAAGCTGTCAGCCAATTCTTTAATAGTCCCTATTTGGATATTAAGAGTCAATCTGCAACTAGTAAAGCTAAACTCCTGGGTAAATCGTTGGTTAAAAAAAGCTATTTTAGCTTAAAAAACGCTTTAAAACGTTCCTAAGCTAAAGCGAAAAGCGAGAGCAAGTGAGATCCCCGACTCAAGCAGAAGTTGTCGGGGATCTTTATTTTAAGTTATTTAAGAAATGAGAAGTATTTGCCCAAATTGTATTTCATCCGCTTTTTAATTCCCCGCCAACTGTTATTGCTTACACTTTGATACATCCAAGCATCTAAATCTAATCCAAAAGGAGTTTCTACCTTACTAACAAGAAAAGAAGCAGGATCATCAGATACTAATACTTCCCAAGTGTTTGGTTGTTGTGCGCCCCAATTAATAATATCTTCTAAAGTCACTCTTTCTAAAAGTTTCCTTTTGATTAAGCACGCAGCTGTGCCAAAGTATTTCTTGGGATGAGCAAAAATTTCACTTCCTGGGTAATCTTTACCGGGAAACCAGTTTTGATCGAATTCCTTTGGCATAGTGAGAAGATTTATGCCGAGAAGACTTTCATCTTTTTCCAATGCTTCCAGACTCAGTTGGATAAATTTAAAGCAATTTTCATAAGAAGTAGTTACTTTGATATCATCGTCAAGGTGGAGAATATAGTCACCCAGGCAAATAACCATACTGTTAATAATGCCGAAATTACTGTGGGGTGCATGAATTAGAGTATTATACTTAATATTGTCAAATTTATTAAGATGACTGGTTTGTTTGAGCAATCTGATTCCATTAACATCAGGACTGCCATCGTCTAAAAATATTTTCTCCTTAAAGGGAAATTCAAGAAATTGATCCCAAGTTTTTATGGCATTACGCACTAAGGAAGCGCGGTAGTTACTTAAAGAACTGAGATAGGAACAGGTACAAAAAGAGGTTTTACTGAACAAGTCGCTGGTGCTAGCTTCCATAAGATCTAAACTCCTATTAATTAATGATTTGGATAAATTCTGTCATGATTTAATTATCTGATAAAACTTGGATAATTTTAGCGGCTATCTTATCCCAGTTCAATTTATTTTTCATCTTGTCTCTTGCTTGTCCAGACATTTGGTTTAATAAAGCAGGATTGGTAAGCAAAGTGATGATGCGCTGGGCTAAAATTTCCGCTGTAGGCTCATGAATAACCACCCCATTTACATGATTATCCACTATTTCCGGCATTCCATCTTTATCAGTGACAATACAAGGAACTCCATAATTCATTGCCTCCATTAAAAAAACCGGAAAAGGATCGCAATAAGCAGGTGCAACTACTAAATCTGATGTGAGGAATAACTCGCGCATTGCCTCAGCAGAACGAATAATTCCCGGATTTTCAACTCCATCCTGGTTGGTAGATAAATTTTTCCCAATTATTACTAATTTAGCATCGGGAATTGCTTGCTTTACCTGCTTAAAAGCCGCTAAAAGTAAATCTCCACCCTTTCTTTCAAAATCAGAACCATTAAACAAAATTTGTTTAGTACCAAAGCTTTTTTCTCCTTGATATGGTTCAGTATAATTGCCAGAAGCACCTACCACCGTTATTTTTTCGCCTGGAATGCCGTAATCTTCAATTAAGGATTTTTTCACGACATTACTCATTGGAAAAAGATGATGAGCTTTTTCATAAGCCTTGCGTTCGCAGTCCAGCCAAAAATTAAGTTCTTTTTGGTTACTAAAAGGAGACCAAGCAGGCCAATTTTTTGCTGCTAGTGCCATATTGTAGTCTAACAGCATAACATAAGGAATATCGAAATTTTCCCAAAATGGACAATAAAGGGCAAATATATGAAAAACTAAATCAGGATGATATTCCAATTCTCGGATTTTTTTCTCGGTTTCTAAAGATTTTTTGACAAATGTTTGCTGATTTTTCCGCAATAACTTTTCCGCAGGTTTCAGGAGAAACTTAGGTAAAAGCTTCTTGATTGTTTGCCCTCGCTTAGTTTGCTCTAAACTTCCTTGGACTAGGTAATCTAATTGTTCTAAATGGGGAGACATAGCTGTAAATAAAGGCTGATGGCGATTGATAAAAAACGCATCCCCTGTAACCAAAATCTTTTTTAGCTCCATAGTTTTAATCTCCTAACCAGCCTGTAAAAGTTCTAGATATTGTTCCACAGCTTTTTCTAATAAGAATTCTCCGGCTTTTTGCTGTAATAAGGTTGAATCTAAGGGGTTCTCTAAAGCGTTAATAATTCCTTGTGCCATAGCTGGAATATCTCCCACAGGGACTAGCTTTCCATAGCGATCGTTTTCTAAAATTTCTGCTGGCCCACTTTTACAATCGGTGGATACTACTGGAGTTCCTACTGCGATCGCTTCAATCAACACCGTAGGCAATCCCTCATATAATGAGGAAAGGACAAACAATGCCGATCGCTTCATATAAGCAAAAGGATTATCCACAAATCCAGGTAAAGCCACATCTTTTTCTAAACCTAATTCCTGCACCAAAGATTCCAAAAGATTTCTATCTTGACCTTCACCTAATATCATTAATCTGGCTGGACGTTGCTGTTTAACTTGAGCAAAAGCGCGAATTAAAGTCGGAAAATCTTTTTGCTTATCCAAACGTCCCACCGCCAAAATTACCGGAATTTCTCCTGGTAAAAACCAAGGATGTGTCAAAGGTTCGGCAGCTTTTTTGAGTAATTCTGGTGTTACCACTGGATTGTAAATTACTTTCACTCTTTCTTTCGCCAAACCTAGATTTATCAAATCAACAGCTGACCCTTGGGACACTGCTACCACTTGATCGGCCAAAGGATAAAACAACCTTGCCAAATAAGGTGCAAATCGCTTTTTGATCTGAGTTGATGTTTGAGATTCCACTGAAAGCGTATTGTGTACGCTTACCACCACTCGCGTTGATACTCCCGCTAAACGCCGACATAAAAGCGCCACCACATTGATATCTTCCATTGCTGAAAGTAAAGCTTTGGGCTGATTTTTTCGCAAGTAACCTATCAAAGCGGGGAAACTTCGCAACAATCTCCGAGTGTTTAAGTTTATTACTCGAACTTGGGGTGGAATTAGAGATATAGAAGGGCCATCTGTTTTGACTAAAACTAAATCTACGCTTAGACCTTTCTCGACAAAACCACGAGCTAAATAGAGCATTACCCTTTCTGCTCCACCGCCACCAAGACCTGCCATAAAAAGAGTTATATCCGGCATTTTTTTAGCCCAAATTACAATTAATTAAGCATAGTATGAGAGCTATTTGGGAAATTCAAACTAACTTTTTAGGTTCAATTTTTACTTCCTCAGTTTCTACTTCCCAAGCTCCAGGTATTACTGCCCGAATTCGCTTCATGGAAAAACTTGCTGAAACATATAATATCCAGAAAAAAGAATTAGTTTCTACAATAGTAGACTCAGTGTTATTGTACACTAATAAAAATATTACATACAATAGAGGCCACAAGTCTTCTATTTCCCCGCCAACTCTTGTCCAAATTAGTCCTCTGAAAAAGCAAAGTATCAAACTACCAAACCAAAGTGCAAACCCAATTAATCCCAAATGAACTGCTACATCTAAATAGCCATTGTGAGCTTGAGATAACACTAAGAAAATATAAAACTTCACATTTTCTCCTTCTCCTCCTGGTAGCCAAAATGCTTCATAACCAAAGCCTAACCAAGGACGCTCTTTAATTTTATCGATGACAAATTCCCAAATATCTGTCCGACCCGTGAGAGTAGGATCTTTGCCAAGACCGTATAGAAAAGGCTCCCAATTACTTACTAACCATGTAGCTGCGCTGGCACCTATTAAAACGATGACAATCAAAAAGGGAACAACTACTGATTTTGTTGATTGCAAAGCTTTACACAGCGGTACAAGCAGCATTAAGGTGAGAAAAACTAGCAGACCAGTTTTGGAAGTACTCAGCTGAACCATAAGAACCGAAAGGATAAAAATACCCCACATAATTCTGCGGTGTTTCTTAGCTTTCAAGGCAGCAAATAACAGAGGGACTGTAGATATAGCCATGAAGCGAGAGAAGTGATTTTTGTGGAGTAAAGGCCCACGCCAAGCGCCTTTATGAGTTCCTTGTTCTATTCCATAATTAGGAAGCGCCCCACTATACAACAAGCTGAACACTACGGATATACCGAATGTCCATTGCAATATGTTCATTTGCTCTTTCATGTTGTAGCGGGAAGCGATGTATAACCCGAATAGGGTTGTGAGTACAGTTAACTGACCATTTTTTTCGGATATGTTTGGGAAATCTGACCAATGATGGGACATGACAATTATTCCCATCAAACCCCAGATTAGTACATCCCTTAAGGCTGGACGAACCACTGTTTTTAGCCGTAACGTCAGCATAAAAAGGGTATAGGCATAATAGGCATACCTGAACAACACCATGATTTTGTCAAATGGGTTGCTGCCACCTGCACTTCCCCCCGCTCCGTCAGAACCCCGACCATAGCTGCCCATGGCAATTACGCCGGAGAAAACCAGCATACCAAAAATTGCTAATGCTTTTTCGAGTTTTGGGTTCACGGTTTTAAACGATTGTAAATAGCCCTAGCGTTAACTTCTATTTTTTCTCTTGGTGTTAGGGAACTGAAGTATTTTTTAACAAATTCTTGATATTCTGGTTCCACACCTCCGCTATGCCAAAATGCACCCAAAGCAGCCGCAAATATATTGTTGGTAAATTTAGATAAAAATGGATAATTTACTCGCATCCAATAGGCAGTAAGGGTAAGTATTCTAGCTGCGACTAGACGATTATCTTTCCTCATGCTGTAAGCATTACTACCGTGAACGCGATAAAGTGTCAATTCTTGATCTAGGAGTAATCCTTTGCTTAGTGCGATCGCCGTAAATTCCAAATAACCATCGTTCAAACCAATTCTTTTGGCTTCCGGCATGGGGAGAATTTTTTCTAAGAGCGATCGTCTAAAGCATAATCCAGAAGTAGAAGGAAGCACTGGTAATTTATCCCTTAGTTTGCCGCCTTTAATATGTTCTCTGAGATCGTACTCTCCGGCAGGCGGGTAATTAAAACCTCTGTCTATTGATGATGTTGCTTCTCCATCCACCCATGTTAGGGGATGAAAACACCATTCTAAGTCTGTGCGATCGCCAAATGCCTTAACCACCTCAGCCGCTTTTTGGGGTAAACAGAGATCATCTGCATCCAAAAAACAAATAATTTCCCCTCGACTCGCAGCAAAACCAGCATTGAAAGCCGAAGCCTGTCCACCATTTTCCTTGAACACTGAGATAATTTTATCACCATAACTAGCGATAATTTCCCGTGAATTATCGGTGGAACCATCATCCACAACAATTACTTCAACATTCGGGTAGCTTTGGTTTAAAGAACTATCGATCGCTTGGAAAAGAAAACGCCCATAGTTATAGTTATTAATCGCAATGCTAACTAAACAGTTATCTTTCATGCTCTACCAACTTCAAGCTTTTTACTTTTGTGGCATTGGTTCTCACTCACCGCTACTCAAAGAAAGAACCAGCCACTATTTTAACCGACTAAATCCTGCGGTGAACACTGATACAATTACTAGAAATATCCTCAATTTAGATACTTCGCTTATCTAAATTGAATAATATCTTCCTTAATATACTATGATTTGATTATTTGTTTACCTTTTTGGGTACTATATAGCTATGAGCCAAATCCATACTCCGTAGATTTACGGTGTTACTATCTCAGTATTTATCCGTATTTCTGTTTACTTACTTGCCATTTCATTTAGTTAAGGTTATGAAAGATATGAGCGAAACATTTTTCAGCGAATCAAAATCGTCATTTGATTAAATGTGAAAAAATACCTAATGTTTGCTGGGTGGTAACTTTACTTAAAAATATGTAAAAAAAAATACCATATCTTTGCTTAAGTTCACATAAAAAACAACCCGTATTGTAGAAAACCTGTCAACCCTTTCCGAGAGTAAAATCCTATGAATCCCAAAGACTACAGCGAAGACATAGATTTCCAAAAGTTTGGCTTGATCCTCAAACGGCGTTGGCTTCCTGGCGCAGTAGCATTCTTAGCTGTTTTTACACTAGCCAGCCTATCGGCAATGAGAAAAACGCCTACTTATGAAGCCCAAGGAAAATTACTATTTCAAAAGAAAAATACTTCTTCTTCTCTGATTACCGAAGCGGGAGACAAATTAGGGCAGTTGGAAACCCTAAACATGATGAACACTCCCGTAGATACCCAAGCGCAGGTAGTCTCTTCGCTGCCAATTGTCAAAAAAACCATAGAAGCATTAAACCTTAGAGATAAGAAAGGCGATTTAATACCACCGGAAGCTTTCTTTTCAGGACTTACGGTAAAAGGGATCAAAGGGACAGATGTTTTGCAGATTACCTATAAAGCTAAAGATGCCAAAGAAGCTGCTGATGTAGTAAACAAACTGATGCGTCTTTACATAGAAGACAATATATTGAAAAACCGGGCGGAAGCAGCAGCGGCTAGAGAATTTATTAGTAAAGAGTTACCAACAGTTCAGGCTCATGTTCGGCAAGCTGAAGCCGCCTTACGTACTTTCAAAGAAAAAAACCATATTGTAGCGCTGGAACAAGAAGCTGTCATGGCTGTTGATGTAATCACTGGCATAGATAGACAGCTGGCTACTGCGGAAGCTCAACTGGCAGATACCATAGCTAGAGTTGCCGAAATCCAGCAAAAGCTCAATATGAGTCCAGAGAAAGTGATTGATTTGAGCAGTGCGAATCAGTCCAAAGTAATTGAGAGTTCGCTTCAAGAATTACAAAGAGTGGAAGCTCAGCTGATATTAGAAAGGACTCGTTTTACAGCAACACACCCCGTAATCAGAAACTTAGAAGATAAGCGGAATGGACTTAAAGCATTTTTGCAAAGTCAGATAGGACAGTCTCTCGGTACAAGAACACAAATGCCAAATCCAAATGGCAATTTACAAACAAGTGAATTGAAAGAAAGACTAGCGACTGACTTGGTGAGTTATGAAGGGCAACGTATAGGCTTAGTTAAGCAAATTGCGTCTCTAAATCGTACCAGGGAAGCTTACAGAAACAGAGCTAATCTTTTACCGAAATTACAAGAAAAATCAAAAGATTTAGAACGGCAAGTGGAAGCGGCACAAACTAGTTACCAGCTGCTTTTAAAAAATTACCAAGAAGTACAGATTGCCGAGAATCAAAATGTTGGTAATGCGACGATCATTGAGGAAGCAAGCATTCCCGGAAAGCCCGCTGATAGCAAGAAAAAATTGTTTTTGATCGGGGGATTTTTGGCGGGAATTATGGTGTATGTAGTGATAGCGTTCTTAGTAGATTTAGCAGATCCAACTCTGAAAACAGCCAAAGAATTACGGCAAATATTCAAGTACACTGTGTTGGGAATGATTCCTTCTTGGAAAAAAAGGCTGGTATTTCCAATTCCCATGAGGAAGCCAGATGAAAAAGTAAAACTTGCGGTTAAAGATGCTCCGCATTCAATTATTAGTGAAACTTACAGAATGCTTCAGGCTAACTTAAAGTTTCTTAGTCCCGATCGCGAATTAAAAGTTATTGTAGTCACAAGTTCTGTTTCTAAGGAAGGTAAGTCAACTGTTTCGGCTAATTTAGCTGTAGCTATGTCTCAGTTGGGACAGAAAGTGCTGTTAATAGATGCGGATATGCACCACCCGATACAACATCACATTTGGAACTTAACTAATGTTGCTGGACTCAGTGATGTAATTGTTGGTCAAGCTGATGTAAATTCAGCGGTAAAAGAGGTGATGCCTAACTTAGATGTGCTTCCCTCTGGAGTCATTCCTCCTAATCCTTTAGCTTTGCTTGATTCTAAGCGGATGGCTTCATTAATTGAAGATTTTTCTGAGACTTATAATTTCGTAATTATCGATACGCCACCTTTGGTGCTTGTGGCTGATGCGCTGACTTTGGGCAAAATGGCTGATGGTTTGTTGTTGGTAGCACGTCCTGGTATGGTGGATACTGTTAGTGCTTCTGCTTCTAAAGGATTTTTAGTGCAGTCGGGTCAGAATGTTTTGGGTATGGTGGTCAACGGCATCATTATTGAAAATGAACCGGATAGTTACTTCCATCACGCCAAATCATACAATGAGGATTTGACCACTACAAAAGTTACTTTGTCTAAAAAGGAAAAAGTTAGTTCTCCTTCCAAGTAAGCTGTCATCAGTAAGTAGTTAATATCGTTTACGTAAATGATTAATACAAATGGGGTAGGGGCGGGTTTAGCGAAAAGATTGAAATACTCAGTAGTCAACCGCCCCACCCACGAGGGGATGGGGCTTGTAACTAACCAGAGAAACTGGTTGAAACATCTGGGTTATTGACTGAACCCTGCTCCTGAGTCCCTTGGGTAGAGGAGAGAAAATAATCGTCGTGAATATTTCTAGCAGCATTCAAATCGGCATGAGTTTGGTGTCCACAATTTTTGCAGTGGAACCTAGACTTATGCCGATTTGTCTTTTTAATATGCTTACAAATATTGCACTTTTGGGAAGTATAACTAGGAGCGACATGAACCACTCTTTTCCCTAGCGCAATAGATTTGTAAGTCAAAAATTGTTCCTGCTGATAGAAAGGC
>NZ_JBHFNQ010000259.1:0-8075 GCF_041929345.1 Floridaenema aerugineum BLCC-F46 | reverse complement strand
TTTTTTCATTTTTCTTTGTAAAAAAAAACTCGTTTGTTTTTTGCTCTTTCGCCCAAAACATCCCCCAAAACCCCCAACAACGTACTTTTTATTTTTTAATTTCTTCTACCAAGCGATCGATTTCTGAAGGCAAGGTAAAGTAATGAACACAAGCGCGGACACAATCAGGATAACGTAAAGTGCGAATGAGAAAACCTTGCTTTTCCAAGCTTTGTACCAATTCTCGGTGAGAAACTCCTTGAACTTGAAAGGAAACTAAACCGGATTCTGGGGGCGAAGTCAGTAAACATTTAACATGAGGAAGTTCAGTTAACTGTTGCCAAAGATACTTGCTTAAATTGCAGATTTGCTGATAGCGTTCTTGGGGAGAAGCGATCGCTTGATGAGTATTAATTGCTGCGGTTAATCCACAATATAAAGGATAGGCAGAAGTCGCAACTTCAAAGCGTTTTCCATCAGGTTGCCAACTTGTCGGTTGACCTATCTTAGTACTAATAATTCCCCGCCAACCGATGAAAGTAGGATGTAAACTTTCTAAGGTTTCTGGATTTACATAAAAACCACCAACACCTTCAGGCCCACATAACCATTTATGACCTGTAAAAGCGTAAAAGTCAACGCCTGTTTGAGCCAAATTTAAAGGTAACATTCCTACAGATTGGGCAGCATCAATTAACACTTTTGTTTCCGGGGAATTTTGCCGACAAGCTTGGACAATTTCAGTTAATGGTAATACCTGTCCAGTGTTCCAAACGACGTGACTTAATACTACTAATTTGGTGTTAGGTTTTAAGTGTTTGGCGATCGCCTCCAGCAAATCACTACCATCCAGAGTTTCTAACAGATTGCAGCTATCTACTTCAATACCAAATCTGCGTTGAATTTCCTGAATAGTGGCGACGATTCCAGGATGTTCGCAATCAGAAAGGAGTAAGCGATCGCCACTTTGCCAATCAATTCCCCACAATCCGATATTGCACCCTACAGTCACATCTTCAGTTAAACTAATAGTTGCAGGTGAGACATTTAATTCTTTAGCGATCGCTTCTCTAGTTTCCTGCGATTTTTGCACTACCCAAGCATTAACTTCCTCAGAAAAAGGCCCCGCATTTTGAATATGTTGAAATGCGTGAAAAATGGCATCAAGCGCTACTTGTGGCATCGGGCCTTGACCGCCATAATTGAAATAAGCTTTACTCGCCAAAGCTGGGAACTGTTGGCGAAATTCTTCTAGGGAAGTTAGTGCTGGGAAAACGCTATTCATTGGTATTTAGACTTGGTTATTTGCAGAAGGATTACCCAATATCAGGTGTTTGATAGGATTAAGAATGGATTTTAATTTGCCGATCCTTGAAGGTTCAGGGGGAGTTTCTGGAGGAGTTTCTGGAGGAGTTTCTGGAGGCAAAACCATTAAATCTTGTAAGGCAGCTTCAATGAGACTAATCAACATCACTCGTTCTACATTGTTGCCACAAATCATCTTCACCATCAGCAATTCTTTAGATATATCTGCGGCTGGATCTAAATAAAAAGAACAAGTCCAACCGGAAATTAAAGCCCTTTCATCTTTGAGGAATTCTACTACATCAGGTCGCGGATAACAGGGTTTACATTTTTGGACTAACTGCCCATTTAGGAGAACTTGTACTTCTTTAACTTCATTAGTCCAGCTAGTATCTGCTGCCCAACCTTTCAGGGTAATTTCATCATGTCTGGTGTAGGTACAAAAATCAACAAAACCTCTTGGTCTTACCCCCAAATTTAAGGTAGAAAAATCTAATTTCGGGTCATTAACTACTAAATACAAATCCTGAATTAATAGCCCTCTTTTAATGCGATGATAAAACCCTTTGCCATTGGAAGCTTTAGCGATCGCCTCCGCCACAAAAGATTCTGTCACCCAAGTTGAACCATACTCTTCTGTACTTAAAGAACGACTCTCACTCTGCGGCACAAAACAAATACCATTATCTGGCATTACCTGTTCTGGTGGCATCAATACCACATCATGAACAGTAAACATTAATATGCCATTAGGAGACAACATACTATATAGTTTTTCTAACCAAGGAACAAAGGTTTTTTCTGGTAGATGACTGAACAAAGAAAATACAAAAATGCAATCATACTTTCTCTCTACCGGATAATCCTTTGGATCTGTCACCGAAACAATGCCATTCACTCCAAATTGGAGTTTTTGGAATTCCACTGCTTCTGCATAAATATCCGACACCCAAACTTTTTCCGGGGGCATTTCTTGGACTAAATAGCGAGTCATTCTCCCATACCCGCAGGCAAAATCCAAGAAAGAATCAACATTTTCAAAACCTTGGAATTTCCAATTTATAATAGAAGTAACTCGGTTGAGTACTTCCTTACCAGACATGAAATATTCTACTAGCGCCCGATTTCTATTCCCATGAAAAGCCGCTTGCAGATACAAAAACATTTCGTCTTCTGCATTAACGCTGACGTTAAAAGTATCGGGTGAGGCAATTTGATCTAAAACAAAAGCTTTGACAATGAAATTCTTTTCTTCCCAAGTGTGCGCGTATTTAAATTCCACTTTCTCCTCACAAGTTCAAACTGGATATATTAGATTTAACATAATAGTAGGCTGCATAACTTACTTTAGAGTTAGCGATCGCGTAGGGTGCTCTCTTGCATATCGCAAATTCGCTACAAACATTTTTTCATAGTTTAAAAGAATGCTCCTAACTGCTGAACTGCTACTGCAATACCAACGCTGTCATCGACGGGCGTTTCTCGATCTGTATGGAAACAAGCAAGAACTAGACCCGCCAAGTGATTTTCAGTTAAAACTACATCAGGATCGCCTGACACATCAAAAAACTGTTCTTAGGGAACAAACATACCACAAACCAGACTACCCGGACAGAGATTGGCAAGCTGGTGCACAGGCTACTTTATCATTAATGCGTCAGGGTGTCGAGCGAATTTACAAAGGAATTTTAATTACCCAGGTAGACGAAAATCCTTTCCCCAGTTATCAGTCGCCAACACCCATTACCCTGCTAAGTTTCCCCGATTTATTAGTAAAACAACCAGGAAATTCGATTTTTGGAAATTGGTGTTACATTCCGGTGCAAATCGAATTAGGAAAACGTCCCAAGCAAGAATATAAAATTGGTGCAGCATTTCACGCATATATTTTAACAGCAACACAAGGAGTAAAACCTCCGGCTGCTTGGTTAATTTTACGCGAAAGAAAACCCTATTTAGTACCGTTGGAAAATTGGCTACCCCAAATGCAGAAATTTTTCCAAGAATGCAGTCAAACGTTACAGCAAAGCGAAACTCCAGAAGTATTTATTTCCCGGCAAAAATGCAATCTTTGTCATTGGTATAGTTCTTGTTATAGCGTAGCCAAATCCCAAGAACATCTCTCACTTTTACCAGGGGTTACTCCCAGTCGCTACAGCTATTTGCAACAACTGAATATTAACTCATTGGAATCTTTGGCTAAGGCAAATTTCGCTGATTTAGAACTAGCATTTGGCAAAGAAATCACCGAACAATTATTGCGACAAGCTCAAGCAAAGTTAAACAATCAAGTAGTTTTTCATCCAAATTCATTAATAAATTTGCCCAACTCAGATGTAGAATTATATTTTGACATTGAATCTCAACCAGAAGAAGATTTTGCTTATCTTTTAGGTGTTTTAATTGTAGATAAAAAAGCTCAAAGTCAAAAATTTTATGCCTTGTTAGCAGAGGATTTACCAGAAGAAGAGGCAACTTGGCAGAAGTTTTTAAATTTAGTTTGGGATTATCCGCAAGCACCAATTTTTCATTTTTGTGATTATGAAGTATCTATGGTTAAAGAATTAGCTAAGCGTTATAAAACACCGAATCATTTATGGCAACCTTTGTTAAATCGCTTAGTTGATGTGCATGAAAAAGTCACCCAAGCTGTAACTTTACCGATCGAAAGTTATTCATTAAAAGCGATCGCCCGTTGGCTAGGTTTTAATTGGCGCAATCCCTCAGCCAGCGGTTCCCAAGCAATTTGTTGGTATGATGAATGGTTGAAGACAGGCGATCGAACTTTTTTAGAAAAGATTGTAATTTACAACGAGGATGATTGTTTCGCCACCTATTTAGTGAAAGATTGGTTGAATAAAACATTAGAAAAAAACCCCACCCCTTAATCCCCTCCCCGTAAACGGGGAGGGGAGACAAATTTAACCTTTCACGCAGAGAACTTGCTTCAAAGTCGCTACAACTTCTACTAAATCAGATTGATTTGCCATCACTTGTTCGATCGGCTTATAAGCCCCAGGAATTTCATCTAAAACTCCCCGATCTTTGCGACATTCCACACCCTTAGTTTGAGCGATCAAATCATCTAAATTGTAGACATTTTTCGCCTTATTTCGAGACAATAACCGTCCTGCACCATGCGAGCAAGAACAATAACTTTCATGATTTCCCTTACCTTTAACAATGAAAGATTTTGCTCCCATCGAACCAGGAATAATCCCGTAATCTTCCTCTTTTGCTCTTACTGCACCTTTGCGAGTAACGTAAACATCCTCACCAAAATGCACTTCTTTTTCCGCGTAATTGTGATGACAATTCACCTCTAATAAAGGTTTAGTTGGCTTTCCGCCAGCTAAATGTTTTTCCACAATTCGCTTGACTCGCGCCATCATCACATCACGATTATAACGAGCATAATTTTGCGCCCATTGTAAATCGTGCCAGTAAGCAGCAAATTCCGGTGTTCCCGCTACAAAGTAAGCTAAATCTGGATCTGGTAACTTAATGTTTCCCAGTTTTGCTAACTCTTTCCCAGTATCAATATGATTCTGGGCTAACATATTTCCAATGTGACGAGAACCAGAATGTAGCATTAGCCAAACTTGGTTTTCTGTGTCTAGGCAAACTTCGATAAAGTGATTCAATTTGTTACTAATTGCTTGCTAAGTTTTTTTAGTCTCCACAGTCTGAGTTCAATACTGCTTTGACTTCTACCTAGCACTTTCATCGAATGCTCGATCGAATGGGTAGTAATAAACTGATCTTCTTCAGGTGTCCAAAATTTCTTGTTCACCCGTTTCATATCAGGAGGACGACTCCAACTCAGCACTTCACTAGCTTTAATTAGCTTTCTACGTAAAGCTAAACAACCGTTATAGTACAAGTGACTTGTTAAAAGTTGAGCATCTTCCTTGTAAACAACTATGTTGTAAACTTGATCTCTAGTGTTTTTATTAGAGGTTTTGGTTTTGCCAGTAATCTGTTTGATTAATTCCAGATACTCAACAGCAATGTATGAGCTACAAGTAACCAAAGATAGGAAGGGAAACTTTTTAGAAGTCATTCCCAGTGAGCCATCCCCATCTATCAAACCTCTAAAGTAATCCACTTTAGAAAAGCTACAACTAGGTAGTTGGATTAACTTTGATTTACTGCCATTCGGTAAACCCCAAGATTCAAGATAATCTCGAAATCGTTTGTCGTAAACCCTCCAAATAACTGATGTATGTTGGCTACTAAAGTTAGTTTTACGCACACGCTCACTAATGGAAGAATTAAACGGTATGAGATTCTTGAATGCCCACAATATCTCTTCATCTATCTTGCCGATCTCTATACTTACCTTACCTCGATTGCGAGTATTGTTGTATAAATGACCATCACTTTGAATGAAGCCAAACAAGTAGGCATAAGCGGGTAATTCGAGACTGATATTAGTGGTTTCCATTAATCCACAATATCATCGATCAAAGTTGCAATCGACCAAGACATTTCTGCTTGGTTCTATACCTTCCTATTCGGTATAGTTCGGAGCACACCTTCATCCTAATTATTAGGATGCCCAAGTCCCTCTGCTCTCTACGGGGCGTTTTACCGCTTCCCTCGGTATTAGCAAGTAAATAATCTAAATATTTACTCATTCTCAGCCTTCACCGATTTGGACGAGTTTTGATTACTGTATTACTACAGTAAGGGGCAATCTTTTACCCCCTCCAAGAGAACCTAATTGTTTAATGGCTTTACTTTCTAAGCGTTGTACGCCTGAATGTAAATCCTTAAAATCTTGCCAACCTTGCCAATTGCTGACAGCTTTTTCAACTTCTTTATTTTCCTCGAATCCCACAGGAATTGCTGCTTCAATATCGAGGCGAATTTTCTTCAGTTTGCCTTCTAATTGTTCGGCGGTAAATGGTGTTTTAATTGCCATCATTCCGCAGTTGTGAACAAATACACCCGCTGTTAGTGCAAAGTTGCCATATTCGGGAACAGCTAAACAGTAAACATCTTGTTTTTCCTCTAATGCTATAACTTCTACTACTTTGTGGTTGTAGGCGTGAGAATAATTTTGCTGAATTAATGTATAGCCATCTCGCTCAATTCTGGAGTAGAAAGGCATTAAAGATGTACCTGTTTTTAATTCACTCGCTTGCTGATAAGAACCATCTCTTAACATGAATTGATGGTCGGGAGTGCATTTAATTTCTTCTCCATTATCAAGAATTACTTTTACTAATTCTGCATTATGTCGAGTGAGTCTGGCGATCGCTTTAGCAGCAACAATTTTTCCGGTTTCAGTGCAAGAATAAGTAATAACTTCTTGCTGAGATTTAGCTAATTCTGCTATTGGATAAGATTTACCATCAACCAGCGGAATTAATGTATCACCTGTAAAGCAACCAATATCGACCCCGACAGCCGCAGGCATAATTGCATCTTTAGTTGCAATTACTGAACCAACTAATGCTCCTTTTCCTAAATGAACATCGGGCATTAATGCTACGTGCTTAAACACAAATGGCAAAGATGCCACATTTTTTGCCATCTTGGTTTCATCAGAACTTAGTTCATGATTTGCCCAAGAAAGCACAGGTGTTTCTGTAGAAATTGCTAGTTTTTCGTAAGGCATAAATTACAATTTTATTAACGACGAAAACGCAGAAAAACTCCTCTCGATCCTAACAAAAGGTGAGAGTTTGGGGTTTTTGAATTACGCATACTACAATGTTACATAAAGCTTCGAGTTTTGTCCAGTCTGTAGGCTGGATTAAATAAATGTAGAGACGTTGTATACAACGTCTCTACATTTATTTGAAAGGTAAGTATCGAATAACTGCCACGATCGACTAACAATCTATTAAGATTTGTAAACAGGGCTGTCTCAGCTATTCTCTAGCAATTTTAGTAAATACCGATACTAAAACTATGCCGATCGCAAAAGAAACAATTTGGGAACGTTTTTTAGCACCATTAATTCGTCCCTTAATTGACGAACAGGGGTTACAGCGTTTTTATGACAGCGTAGATTGGGAAGCAGAAGCCTCGCGCTTCCGTCAGCCAAATTTAGAATATCCCGAATATTACAGCAGGCAGAACTTTCACGGAGTCAAAGGCGGATACCTCAACCCGGGCGCTTCCGTTTCTTACGATCCGGTGACACAATACGTTTTACCACCAAATGAAACTTGGATTAGACAGGGGTTAGTCGATCGCTTATGCGGAAAACCCAGAAGGATTTTAGACTTAGGCTGTGGTACAGGTTCCACAACTCTGTTACTCAAACAAGCTTTTCCCGAAGCCGAAGTCATCGGTTTAGATTTGTCGCCTTATATGTTATTTATGGGCGATCGTAAAGCCAAACAAGCCGGACTGCGGATACAGTGGCGACATGGAAACGCCGAACACACAGGTTTTCCCGATGCTTCCTTTGACGTAGTGACAGCATCTTTACTGTTTCACGAAACTCCCCCAGCAGTTTCTCAAGCTATTTTGCGGGAAAGCTTCCGGTTGTTAGTTCCCGGAGGACAAGTTTTAATTCTCGACGGAAATCAGAAAACCCTGCGCCACACCGAATGGTTGACGGAGATTTTTGAAGAACCCTACATTAAAGCTTATGCGTCGGGAAATGTTGACGCTTGGATGGGTGCTGCGGGTTTTGAACAAAAATGTTGAGCGCAGTCCCTACCTATAACGAAGTTTAGGTAGGGTTAGCGAAACCAACATAAAAATGCGTAGCAACGATTTATTCTGGATTCTCTTGGTTCTGCACATATTCTATAAGTTTATTTAGTGGT
>NZ_JBHFNQ010000258.1:0-36193 GCF_041929345.1 Floridaenema aerugineum BLCC-F46 | reverse complement strand
CCAAATTTTTTTTTTTTTTTTTGGGGGGTTGTTATTCTGCCCCGCCTTGCTTTTTACGAACCAAGCAAAAAAAGAAGCAAGATTCATCTCTTGCTTCTGGTGAGTTATTAAATTTCAATCAATTTATTGATATGTTCAGTAAATTTTGCTAAGCCTCTTCCAACGGCTGACGAGAATTCTTTTTACCGTGAAAACGAATTCCTAAAAAGATGTCGTAGACAAAACTCCAAAAATCTTTGCCTTGGAACAATCCCAAAGTTTGATAACAGCCTTTTTCATCTAAAAGAGGCTGAGTGGCGCGATAAGCTGTTTGGTAATGATACCAGGGAATTGAAGGCCACAAATGATGAATCAGGTGATAGTTTTGACCTAAAATCAGGATGTTAAGAATGGGGCTAGGGTAGACTCTAGCATTTTTCCAGCGATCGCGCTCTTGAAAAGGACGATGGGGTAGATAATCAAAAAACAACCCTAACGCCAAACCTACTACCAAAGCAGGGCAAAACCAGAAATTCAAAACATAGCCCAAAAATCCATGTTGGCAAGCAATAAAAACAATAGTGGCAACAAACAACCTGCTGAAAAACCATTCCCACAACTCATATTTGCGCCATAAACGCCGTTTAAAAAAGTAAACTTCGTGATAGAAAAACCTCGCCGCAATTAACCATAATGGCCCACCAGTAGAAACAAAATGGTCAGGGTCATTATCTGGGTCATTCACATGGGCGTGGTGTTGAATATGAACCCTTGTAAACACTGGAAAAGCAAAACCTAACATTAGGGCGCTACCATGCCCTAACATAGCATTGATCACCCGATCGCGATGGGCGGCATTGTGAGAAGCATCATGAATCACAGTCCCTACCATGTGCAAAGCAATCACGTTAGTTAAAAAACAGCACCAATCAGGCCATTCCCAGCACCAATAACCGCAATTGGAAAGTATTACCATTCCGACTGCGACACAAAACATCAGCAGCGTAGGATTAAAATCGCCGGGAGGTTGTAACAACTCCCTTGGTACTGTCAGCGGCTTTTGTGCCTCCGACATCAGTATCATTTCTCCTCTTAACTTCCATCGCGTAGTATACGATACTGACACTCAAACAATAAAGTTTTGTTGCTTGCGGATTACGGTACAGTGAAGAGTTGTGAGTAGTGAAGTGTTAAATTAAGAGATTACCTTTAACTTAAAACTCTTCAAGGGCGGGTTTGGTGAATGACTTATCTGTTTGAGCATAAAAATAATATACTAAACCCGCCCCTACAAACTTATAACTTCATAAGCCCCCTTCTACCCTTGTGGATAGGTCAAAATGCCATCTGAAAAATACCTAAGAAGAACAAAAATCGTTGCCACAATTGGCCCTGCGACCCGCACTCCCGAAGTTTTGCGTGCTTTAATTGAAGCTGGTGCCACCACCTTAAGGCTAAACTTTTCTCACGGTACTCACGAAGAACACCAACGGAATATTCGCTTAATTCGGCAAACTTCCTTTGAGCTTAATCAGCCAGTGGGGATACTGCAAGACTTACAAGGCCCGAAAATCAGATTAGGACAATTTGAACAAGGGTCTGTAGTGGTGAAAAAGGGCGATCGCTTTACTCTAACCAATCGTCAAGTATTAGGCACCGAAGAAATTAGTTCCGTCACCTACGATCGACTAGCTGAAGAAGTCCCCGAAGGCGCTACCATCCTCCTAGACGACGGCAAAGTAGAAATGGTTGTGGAAAAAGTCGATCGCACCACCCAAGAACTACATTGCTGCGTCGTAGTTGGCGGTACTCTTTCCAACAGCAAAGGCGTAAACTTCCCCGGAGTCTACCTTTCCATCAAAGCCTTAACCGACAAAGACCGCAAAGACTTAATGTTCGGGTTAGACCAAGGAGTAGACTGGGTAGCATTAAGCTTCGTGCGTAATCCCCAAGACGTACTAGAAATTAAAGAATTGATTTTCAGCGCGGGAAAACAAGTTCCAGTGATCGCGAAGATAGAAAAGCACGAAGCGATCGAACAAATGGAAGCCATCCTCCCATTATGCGATGGCGTAATGATCGCCAGAGGCGACTTAGGCGTAGAACTACCCGCCGAAGATGTACCCATCTTACAAAAGCGATTAATCGTTCTCGCCAACCGTTTAGGAATCCCCATCATCACCGCCACCCAAATGCTAGATAGCATGGTGGGTAGCCCCCGTCCCACTCGCGCCGAAATCTCCGACGTAGCCAATGCTATTCTCGATGGTACCGATGCTGTCATGCTATCCAACGAAACCGCCGTTGGTAAATACCCCGTCGAAGCCGTAGCGACAATGGCACGCATCGCCGTCAGAATCGAACAAGAAAAAGCTCAACAACCAACCGTCGCCACCATTGCCAACTCCAGTCCTTCCATCCCCAACGCCATCAGCCAAGCAGTCGGACACATAGCCGAACAGCTAGACGCTACGGCAATCATGAGTTTGACTAAATCCGGCGCAACAGCCAGAAACGTCTCCAAATTCCGGCCAAAAACCCCCATTTTGGCAGTTACACCCCACGTCGATGTCGCCCGACAACTACAACTAGTTTGGGGTGTTAAACCCTTGTTGGTGTTAGATTTACCTTCCACCAGTCAAACCTTCCAAGCTGCCATCAACGTAGCCAGGGAAAATCATTTAGTCCACGAAGGCGACTTAGTAGTAATGACAGCGGGAACCCTGCAAGGCGTATCTGGTTCCACAGATTTGATTAAAGTGGAAGTAGTAACAGCAGTACTCGGCAAAGGTACAGCCTTGGGTAGTGGTTCTGTCAGTGGTAGGGCAAGAGTAGCCGCTAGCTATGCCGATGTCTCTAACTTTAATCCCGGAGAAATTTTAGTCGCCTCCCGTACCAATGCTGAATACGTCGATGCCATTCGCAAAGCCGCAGGGATCATCACCGAAGACGAAAGTCTCACCAGTCACGCCGCCGTCATTGGGTTGCGTTTGGGTATCCCGGTTATTGTCGGTGTGAAAAATGCCACTGGTTGCATCCGCGATGGGGCAATTTTAACTCTGGATATGCAGCGAGGATTGATTTATTCTGGTGCGATCGGTGTAACTCAGGCGGAAACCGTTGTTACTGTTTAGTCATTGGTCATTGGTTGTTGGTCGTTGGTCGTTGGTCGTTGGTAATGATTGCAATGGAGGTAGAACCTCCAAATACCTCGTTCCCTGGTTCAACCAGGGAACGAGAAAACCTCCAAATACCTCGTTCCCTGGTTCAACCAGGGAACGAGAAACTCGAGGCTCCGCCTCAAGATGCTCTTATCTCAGTATTTAGCGTCAGTGCGTAAGTCCTAATATTGAACAAATGACCAATAACTTTAGCTAGGCTAGAAGTCTGGGGTTGTAGTGGCAAAAATTATGGTGCAAAGTAAATTAACTAAGCGAATAGAAGTCGGAAGAAAGGCAGAAGGCAGAGGGCAGAAGGCAGAAGGTAAACAAGAAGAAAGGGTAAAGGAAAAATTTAATTCCCCCCATCTCCCCACCTCCCCTGCCCTCCTGGGTGCTTCTGTAGCAGAATTAACCGATTGGGTGCAGCAGCAAGGGCAACCAGCTTATCGGGGGAAACAGCTGCATCAATGGATATATCAAAAAGGCGCAAGAAGTCTGGCAGAAATTACAGTTTTTCCGAAACAATGGCGCGATGATTTGGCGGATATTTCTATTGGCAGGTCAACTGTACATTATCGTTCAGTTGCCCCAGATGAAACTGTAAAATATTTGCTGCGATTAGCCGATAATCAAATTGTAGAAACAGTGGGCATTCCCACAGAAAAACGCCTAACTGTTTGCGTTTCTTCCCAAGTTGGTTGTCCGATGGCGTGCGATTTTTGCGCCACTGGAAAGGGCGGTTTTAAACGTAACTTGGCAAAACATGAAATTATCGACCAAGTTTTGACTGTGCAAGAAGATTTTCAAAGGCGCGTCAGCAACATTGTATTTATGGGCATGGGCGAACCTTTAATTAATCTAGAAAATGTCGTGGGGGCAATTAAATCGCTGAATGAAGATGTGGGTATTGGACAGCGAAATATTACGGTTTCTACTGTTGGTATTCCGGGAAAAATTCGCCAATTAGCCCAGCATCATTTACAAGTTACTTTGGCAGTGAGTTTACACGCTTCTAACCAAAGTTTGCGGGAGAAATTGATTCCAACTGCTCAACATTACACTTTAGAAAATTTGCTTGATGACTGTCGAGAATATGTCCAAATTACTAAGCGAAGAGTAACTTTTGAATATATCCTGTTGGCAGGAGTCAATGATTTACCGGAACAGGCGGAAGAGTTAGCAAAACATTTGCGCGGTTTCCAAAGTCATGTGAATTTAATTCCTTATAATCCCATTCAGGAAGCAGATTATCAACGCCCAAATGCTAAGCGAATTCAAGCTTTTATGAGTGTTTTACAAAATAGACATATTGCTGTCAGTGTACGCTATTCTAGAGGCTTGGAAGCTGATGCTGCTTGTGGACAATTAAGGGCTAGTAAGGTATGAAAGGGACTGGGGATGACAGGCAAGATGCCTGTCCTACGGGACTGGGTAAGTTTTGAGTTTGTAGGGGCGGGTTTAGCAGATGATTTCTATGATAAAAACATAAGAATTAAAACAAAACCCGCCCTTACAGAGTTTTGAATTATTCTCCTCTTCTCCCCATTCCCCCACCTCCCTACCTCCCCACTTCTAATCATGGAACAGCCGAAAACCGAAAGAGAAAAAATGCTTGCTGGTGAGTTGTATGTTTCTGCTGATGCGGAGTTAAAGGCTTTGCATTTGGAGGCTTGTCGGCTTACTCGTTTGTACAATAATACGGGAGAGGAGGATGGGGATTTGCGATCGCAACTTCTCCACCAACTATTCGCTAAAGTCGGAAAAAACCCCCAAGTTACTCCCAATTTCTATTGCGATTATGGTTGTCATATTTATGTCGGTGACAACTTTTACATGAATTATGGTTGTGTAATTTTAGATTGCAATACAGTGCATATTGGCGATAATGTTTTGTGTGCGCCTTATGTGCAAATTTACACCGCTTATCATCCAGTAGATCCTAATATTCGCCTTACAGGAAAGGAACTCGCTGCACCAATAACAATCGGTAATAATGTTTGGATTGGTGGAGGGGCAATTATTTGTCCGGGTGTAACAATTGGGGATAATACTACTATTGGTGCCGGAAGTGTGGTGACAAAAAATATTCCTGAAAATGTGGTTGCTGCGGGAAATCCTTGCCGGGTAATTCGAGAGTTATGATTTTGAAGTATCAACAATCACGCTCATTTCTGCTGACGTTGTTGTTTGTAGTCGTAGCCTTCGTCGTAATCAATAGTGCCAAAGAGGTCTAATACTTTGAGCCGCTTGCGACGCTGGATGTATTCGCGCAGTGCGGTTTCGACCAGGGCATCCACAGTTGTCTGGTCATCAAGTGCCAGCGCCTCTTGCAACAAAGCTTCGTTAATGTTGAGTGGTGTAGCCACGATCGATTTTGAACCAACGACTGATTAAATTAATATTATCGTATTCCATAATCGCTTTTGGGCAAGCAAAAAGATCGATCGCAACTTCTCCACCAACTATTCAGGTATGATTTTATTGCATTTCCAGCAGTAACCACTAGCTAAACGATTTAATCGCAGAGTTTACTGCCCACATCGTTAAATAAGAAGTTCGCCCCTGACGATTACTTAACAACCTTTTTTCAGAACTACTAGCCGTCAACCAAAATTTGGAAAAAGAATCGCGATCGTTATAGTTTGGAGCATCAGCATGAGTCCATTCTTGGCTAAAGGCATAATACTTCCAAGGCTCTGAAAACCCTGGATCTTGTCGATTAATATCATCGAATTTAGGTTTCCAGTTGGAAAGAGCCAGAAATTCAAAATTGTCGAATTCCGTGAGGTTTCCCTGATGGTAAACTTTGTTTGCGTGGGCTGGTACTCCCATATCTTGAATCATGTGAAGCATTACACCTAAAAGAAAGTATGCTTGCTCCTTTTGACCTTGACGATAAGCTGTCAAACTGTCCTGCCACCACCCTTGAATATCATTGCAGCCTTCATTTGTACCCTGATGTTGTCTTCGTTTAGCTTCAAGATCTATCCCGTACTTTGTCCCTGAAACTGG
The DNA here is from genome assembly GCF_041929345.1 of Floridaenema aerugineum BLCC-F46. NCBI lineage: Bacteria > Bacillati > Cyanobacteriota > Cyanophyceae > Aerosakkonematales > Aerosakkonemataceae > Floridanema > Floridanema aerugineum. The sequence goes on along the minus strand of NZ_JBHFNQ010000258.1, from coordinate 30,041 downwards.
CAGTTCATGTAGCTCTGCATTTGCTCCTTCAATAATAACTTTCCGAAATTGCTGCAATTCTGGATACTGGTTTTTGAGTTGATCGATCGCCCATTCTGTAAGATAACTATGAGTAGGATGAGTAGGATTACCCGCAGCACTGTCCCAAGCCCAAGCACTAGAAGAAGTCAAGCTAAAGTTAGCAACTATTAAAATTGAGAAAATAACTGCGACCAAAGGTTGGTACTTGATCCGCAAAACCATAATTTAACCTACCTTTTTAGATCGGATTTGTCTGAGTCAAAACTCAAAACTGCTTTTCAAATTTTAGACTATACCATTCCTGCCCACTTGATTCTTTCTTATATTCAAAAGAAAAACCATTAGACAGAGGTACTGTATAACGAGTCCGACCTTCCATTTCCAGCCACTCTGTTGATTGAGTACATTTATACTGCTATGATGCAGCCAAAAAGTACTGAAGTGCGATCGCGAAACCCTAGCAACAACTGGAGGATTTAACTATGGATGACATTCCCAGCATTATCTCCCACGTCTCGCTCGGAACTAATGACTTTGACAGGGCGATCGCATTTTACGATAAAGTGCTGGCAACGCTAGGCTGTAAGCGGATTATGGAACATCCCGGTGCCATTGCTTATGGAAAGCAGTATCCAGAATTTTGGGTACAAACTCCCATAAATGGTCAACCCGCAAATGTCGGAAATGGTACTCATATTGGGTTTATTGCTCCTACTAAAGAATCAGTTCATGCCTTCTATGAGGCAGCTTTAGCTGCTGGAGGCGTGGATGATGGAGCTCCTGGTTCTAGACCGGATTATGGTGAACAATACTATGGTTGCTTTGTCCGCGATTTAGATGGACACAAGATTGAAGCGTCTTATTGGGAAGATATGTAACTGATTCAATAATCTGTATTCATCTGCGTTTTTTAAAGATTTGGAACTTGCCAAAAGGTGAGGATTTTTACCACAGATATCCACAGATAAACACAGATGAACACAGATAATAATTTAACCGCAGATGCACGCAGATAAACGCAGATGTAAGCGTCGATCTTTGGGTTATTAACTAAGTTTTTCGGCAGTTAATTAGCGGCTTTTTCAATTAAATGCCTTGCTACGCTTTGTGTTCCTGTATGCTGATAATAATTGGTTGCTACGTCTAAAAATGCGGCAACGTAATCTAATTTATCATCGGCAAAATCAATGTATTGTTTTAAGTGACTAACTACATTTTGTGGTGTTAATTGATGGGATTGGACAAAGTTATTCATCCACCCTTGTGCTGCGGCGAAATTTTGTTCCATAAATCCCAACTTTTCCGTTGTACTATTTCCCGGAATCATGCCACTAATACTTTGAAAAGTTGGGTTTTGTTGTAAAGTAGCTGAGTTGATATTAGTCAAGTTTGTATGTACTTTTCTCACAAAGTCGGGTCCCAAGGGAACTAAAGCATCAACGGAAACTAACGCCGCCATTCGCATTAATGACTGTCCGCTATATTTACTTAAAGCATTGCCAAAAGCCCCAAAGTTGGTAACGGGGATTTGATGAATGGCAGAGAAAGCTAATAACTCAATTACTAATTTTAAACCGAGATCGATGCTTTGAAGTACGTCAGATTTGGGTGTTAGTTTATTTAAAAATGACAGGAAGCTAACTTTTTCACTTAGTTTATTGGCGATCGCCATTGCACCGATCGCACTATCCGCTGTATCCGCAATTTGGTACAGCCAAATCGCTCTCTGATATCCTTGTGATGGATCGTTATATATTTTCAGGGCGCGATCGCGTATTTTCTTAATCTTATCTTTGTCTTTCTTACCAGTAACCGCCCGAATCATATTATCAAAACCTACGATATTCTCCCACTCCCCTGGCACCACAAAATCTAACCCTTGCAACAAATAAACTGTTGTGTTTTTCGTCGGCAAACTATCAACTAACTCATCAATCCCTTTAGTTTGTGGCATAATTTATCACTCATTCAACTCTCTATTTAGACAGCCCAAACTCGGCAAAGGTTCAAATTTCCTAAAGGAACAGAGAAGACAATTAACTCAGATCTCGCACCAGTTCCAAATCCGCCTGTAAATCAATTTCCAGGCTAAGAGCTTCGAGTCCTCTAAAGAGGACTAAGATACTTAGTCGGATTTTTATGCTTTCAGTCCATTTTAATGGACTTCAGCTATTAGCCTGCGAATTGATTCGCAGGCGGGCTAAAAACGCAGGTGCAAGATATCAGTTAAACAATTTATCCTATTCCCTGTTCCCTTTCTTCCTAAATTTCCGCCGATGCTCTTTCAACCAACCGACGTGCTAAAGTCTGAATTCCTGTATGTTCGTAATAGTTTGTTGAAACATCCAAGAAAGCAGCAAGGTAATCTAATTTGTCATCAGCAACGTCGATAAAGCTAGAGAGATTTTTAGCAACATTTTGCGGTGTTAAACCCCGATCGCTAACAAAACCACTCATCCAACCGGAAACGGAATCAAAGCTTTGGAGAATGAAATTCTTTTGTCCTTCAGTATTACCTCCGGGAATTAAATCTTTCACACTATTAAAGCTTTGATTTTGTTGCAATTCTTGGGGACTCATGGTAGTAAAACCAGATAGCACTTTTTGGATAAAATCCGGCCCCAAGGGAATTAATCCATCGAAGCAAACTAGCGCCGCCATCCGCATTAAAGACTCGCCGCTATAGTCTCCTAAAGCTGCTAAAAAGTCGCCAATGCTATCACCAGGAATTCCATTTATTTGACAAAAAGCTACTAATTCCACGACTAATTTTACTGCTAAGTCAATGGTTTGTGCTTTTTCGGCTTTCGGGGTGATTTTATCTAAAAAACCCAATAAGGAAATCTTTTCACCCAATTTATTTGCTAATGCCGCTGTACCCAATAATTTTGAACCACTGGTAACAGTTTGGTACAACCACAATGCGGTTTGATATCCCTGGGATTTGTCGTTATATAAAGTAACAGCCCGATCGCCAATTTGTTGAATAATATCCTCGTCTGTTTCCCCTGTCACCGTGCGAATCGTATTATCAAAACCGACTAGATTTTGCCACTCTCCGGGAATGACAAAATCTAGCGATCGCAACGACATTACTGTTAATCCACCAGTGGGGAGTTCATCCACCAACTCGAAAATAGGTTTACTCACAACAACTTCCTTTTTTTATGAGTTTTTTATCTGAATTTGCTCAAAGACTATTTCAGCGCCTCTATACCACGCAAATTGAATTTTTGCAACCAAGCTTCTCGATCGCTTTGACTAAAAGATGAATCGCGTGATTGGACTTTTACCTGATAGCGATCGGCTACCAACACAGCTGTTCCATTACTGCCAATATTAGCTGCCGGATAACCAGCGATTTTTTTCCCACTACTTTGGAACTTCTCCTTTGCGGTAGGGTTATTCACCGTATCAGAAACGGAAAGCACAGCTACATCTTTAGCGTCTTGTTTCAACTTGTATTCGGCAAAACCTTTTTTCTCCTGGGCTGGTACTACTTGATATCCATCACCAGATTTAGGAAAATATTTATTAAACAGTGAGCCTTGGGTAGATACCTTGACTACTGCCGGAGTAGCATTTCTACCCGTGCTAGCTTTTTGGGCTTGTTCGTAGCGCGAAGGAGCTTCTGTTGCACAGGAAGACACCAACAACAACAAGCCAAGTAAAAATGGAGCCAAAATTCTCTGGATTTTTCCCAAATTCATCGCTTTCTACCTAACTATAGGCGGCACGTTCCATATTGTCACCTATATTTTGGCAAATTGTCATAACTTTTAGTAGAATCAATTTGCCCCCAAATCTGTGAGATATTTACTCAATGCTTATGTAACCATCAATTGTTAAGATATTTTCAAGGAAAATAAAAATTTTTGATAAAGCTTAACGATTTATCTGGAAAAATTTCCAGATTTTAGGCAAACTAACATTAAAGTCCGCATTTTGCTGTTAGTTAACATAGTTACTTAAACCATTGAAATTATGTATTCTGAGGTAATTGTGTTGCAAGAAACTACATTGATTCAAGTACCCCAACGCTTAACTGTGTTAGAAGCGGTGGAATTTAGGAAAACCTGTCAGGAACTTTGTCAAGCAGATAGTCCACCAGGGAAAATTATTTTCGATTTTAGTGATACTACTTTTATGGATAGTAGTGGTTTAGGTGCCTTAGTTAGCAATTTTAAACTCACCAAAGACAAGGGGATAGATTTACTATTGCGCGACGTGCGTCCACAAGTAATGGCAGTATTATCTCTAACTGGACTGAATGAAGTTTTGCCGATCGAACAAACTCTCAGCACAGAAGCAGCAAAAACTACCGAGAAAAGTGAAATTGTACCCCCTCCCACTCATGCTTCGATATATTCTTGGATTAAACGATCGCTAGATGTCGTAGGAGCAATAGTAGGTTTAGCAATTACAGCTATTTTATTTGTTCCCATTGCCATAGCGATTAAATTAGACAGTCCGGGGCCAATTTTCTTTGGTCAAGTTCGCTGTGGTTGGATGGGGAAAAAATTTCGGATGTGGAAATTCCGTTCCATGTGTGCCAATGCCGAACAGATGAAATCACAAGTCCAAAACCAACTTTCGGGGCCATTATTTAAAAACGATAATGACCCACGAATTACTAGAGTAGGTCGGTTTTTGCGAAAAACCAGTTTAGATGAAATCCCGCAGTTTTGGAATGTTTTAATCGGGGAAATGAGTTTAGTGGGAACTAGACCACCTACACCCGATGAAGTAGAAAAGTATGATGTCCCTGAATGGCAGCGTTTAGATGTTAAACCAGGTATGACTGGAGAATGGCAAGTAAACGGCAGGTCGCAAATTCGCGATTTTGAAGATGTGATCCGTTTGGATTTGAAATATCAAGAAAATTGGAGTCTCATGTATGACCTACAGTTGATTTTCAAAACTATCTTTGTTGTATTTAACAGAAATAGCGGCGCTTATTAGGAGATTAATTTCCCCTGATTTCACTATTGTTAGTAGCCAACTTAATCTTGATGTTGTAGGGTAAGTACGGCACAGTGGGAATTATGCAGCACATAGTTACTCACACTGCCATGAATGGCATCTTTAATGTCATAGTTAGCCCTTCGTCCCATGACGATTAAATCAGCACCCCAAGTGCGAGCTAGGTCGCAAATGTTCCACTTGGGGTCGCCAAAATTTTGCGTCATCTCGGCTTTAATACCCATTGCGATCGCCTGTACCAAATGCGATCGCAATAACTCCAAGCTTTGTTTTTCAAACTTCTCTCGCTGTTTTAAATATTTAGTAATAGTGTCCTGATGGGTTACAGCTAGAGAGTTGTTACTCACTTGAATGTTGATGTTAGGATAACCTTCCTCATCAGGACTAAGGACGTGCAACAGCATTAATTCAGCATTATTAGCTTTAGCCATAAACAAAGCTGCTGCCAGGATATTATTGCTCGTTTCCAAAGAATCTATTGCCACCAGAATCTTTTTGAACATAAATTTTCGCGGGTTTTGACAGGTATTGTAAGGCAAAGGTTTTTTGACCGAATTCAAGCATAAGGCAAAAATTAAATCCTCAAGGATAAAAGAAAAGATTATTGATTTTTGTAAGAGTTAGGACTTACGCATAAAAACCCGGTTTTTGACCCACGCTGCGTAAATCCTGAGAGTAACTATCAATCAATTTGTCTTATATCCTTCATAAGAAAAGCTCTAGCAGAAATACCCGCTAGAGCAATGCCTTTGTAGAGACTGTAGAGACGCAAATCTCTATAACCAAACTTTAGCTATTAGTTGCCACTTTCCATTTTGGCGATGTCGAGCAGGGTCTTGATTACTGAGTCGGGGTTCAAGCTGATCGAATCAATACCTTGTTCCACCAAGAAGCGGGCAAACTCTGGATAGTCAGAAGGTGCTTGACCACAAATACCAATCTTGCGATCGTTCTTCTTGGCTTTTTCAATCACCAACCGCACCATTTCTTTAATACCAGGGTTGCGTTCGTCGAAGATGTGAGCAACTAAAGCGGAGTCACGGTCTAATCCCAATGTTAACTGGGTAAGGTCGTTAGAACCGATCGAGAAGCCATCAAACACTTCGCTAAACTCGTCTGCCATGATTACGTTATTCGGAATTTCGCACATCACGTAGACTTGCAAGCCATTTTCGCCACGTTTCAAGCCATATTTTTCCATTTCCGCCAATACCTTGCGTCCTTCATCAGGAGTGCGGCAGAACGGAATCATTGGAATCACGTTGGTTAGACCCATTTCGTCCCGTACCCGTTTCAGGGCGATACATTCCAAACCGTAGGCATCACGATATTTTGGATCGTAGTAACGAGAAGCACCGCGCCAACCGATCATCGGGTTTTCTTCTTTTGGCTCGAATTCTCGTCCACCGAGCAAGTTAGCATATTCATTGCTCTTGAAGTCAGACATCCGCAGCACCACTGGTTTCGGATAGAATGCCGCCGCAATCATACCGATACCATGAGCTAGTTTGTCTACGAAGAAGTCAGCTTTATTTTCGTAGAGAGCGGTCAATTGTTGAATTTCCCACTTCGCTGCTTTATCTTCTAATTCGTCAAACTTCAACAATGCCAATGGGTGACATTTAATGTGGTTGGCGATAATGAATTCTAAGCGAGCTAGACCAACACCGTCGCAAGGAATCGAAGATAAACCAAAAGCTTCTTCTGGATTACCAACATTCATTAAAATCTTAGTTTTGATTTCTGGCAGGTTATCCAGTTGGGTTTCGATAATTTCAAAAGGTACTAAACCTTCGTAAACCCGTCCTTCTTCACCTTCGGAACAAGATACGGTAACTTCTTGACCAGATTTGAGCAAACCAGTAGCATTACCGCAACCTACGATCGCCGGAATACCCATTTCACGAGCGATAATTGCTGCGTGGCAAGTGCGTCCACCTTGGTTGGTAACGATCGCGCTAGCTTTCTTCATGATCGGTTCCCAATCCGGGTCAGTCTTGTTGGTAACTAAGACTTGACCAGCTTGGAATTCATCAATCTTATGCACGTCGAGAATTACATTAGCCTTACCTTGACCAATCATTTCACCAACTGCACGTCCGGTAGTCAATACATTACCTGTGCCATTCAGTTTGAAGTTACGCAGGACGCTACCAGATTTTTGCGATTGCACGGTTTCTGGACGAGCTTGAACGATATAAAGTCCACCGTTTAAACCATCTTTTGCCCATTCAATGTCCATCGGTGTATAAGTACCGCGAACTGCTGAATAGTGGTCTTCAATTATGCAAGCCCATTTGCCCAATGTGAGAATTTCGTCATCAGTTAGAGCATATTTAACTCTTTCTGATTGAGCAACTGAGACGTTCTTCGTCAGTTTAGTACCGCCGACATCGTAGATCATTTTGATCTCTTTAGTACCCAGACGTTTTTCCAAAATTGGACGATATCCGTCTTTTAATGTCGGTTTGAAAACGAAATATTCATCAGGGTTAACGGCACCTTGAACTACGTTTTCACCTAAACCGTAAGCGGCTGTAACTAAAGCTGCATTCTTGAAGCCTGTTTCTGTGTCAATTGAGAACATAACACCAGAAGAAGCTAAGTCAGAACGCACCATTTTTTGTACGCCAACTGACAATGCAACTTCAAAATGATCGAAGCCTTTAATTGTGCGATAAGAGATAGCACGATCGGTAAAGATAGAAGCAAAACATCTGTGGCAAGCTTCTAAAACTGACCTGACTCCATGTACGTTCAAATAAGTTTCTTGTTGACCTGCAAAACTGGCATCTGGCAAGTCTTCAGCAGTCGCAGATGACCGAACAGCAACGTCTACGTCTTGACTTTGAGATTCGCACTGTTCTTTGGCTTCGCCTTCAAATCGATCGCATATATCTTTATTGTAACCGTAGCGTTCGCAGAGTTTTTGATATGCAGATGCGATCGCTGCTTGTAAATCTGGTGGGAATGGTGTATCGAGGATTAAAGCCCGTGCTTGTTTGCCACGTTCTCTTAAATTATTAACATCCTCAACATCTAAATCCGAGAAAATTTGCCGTAGCTTTTCTTCTAATCCAGCACCTTTAACAAAGTACCGATAAGCATAGGCAGTTGTCGCAAAACCCGTCGGAACACTTATTCCTTTGGGAGTCAATTCTTGAATCATTTCTCCCAGAGAGGCATTCTTTCCACCTACTAAGGGAATATCAGCAATTCCTACTTCTTCAAACCACAGAACTAACGCTTTGTCTTTAGATTCCGCTGATGTTTTTTGTTGTAGAGCAGTAACCATAATTCATTTCCTTCACGCTCCTTAATTAACAGGATAAACATCACTTTCTCGTTTTCAACCAAATGCAGAAATTCTTTAGAATCTTCTCCCGTTACCTACTTTTTTACCCCTTGACTACCTAAAGTAAAAAAATTATTTTTTCCTGGTTTTCAACCTTGTTACTCCCAAAAAACCTACTATACATAACTTCATAAAAAACCGGAATTGCTTTGGGAATTGTTAACTAATCATTGAGACTACACTAGGATACCTATTGAATTATTTCTATCTAAATTCTTGACTCCCGTGAAACTTCGTTGTCAGGGGGATAAAAATCGGTAGTAGGTAGTGGGTAGCAGGAATCCGACTACCCACTACCTACTACCTACTACTAAGATAAGAGCACTCCTGAGCGGAGCCTGGAGTTTCTCGTTCCATTTGTTCAACCAGGGAACGAGGGTAAAGGAGGTTCTACCTCCATTGCTGCAAGATCTGAGTACTACCAACGTGGGACAGATTCATGGTAGAGTGTCCACATTATTCTGAGAACCCCCGTTAAATTGGAAAGTTAAAGGCATACCATCCACAAAACCGTTGCCGGACATCGAGTTGATAGAATGAAATGCGCCGTAAGAAATGGTAACTTCCCCGGAAGCATCAGCATTACCAGAGTTAGTCAGTGCGATGGTTAAAGTATCTTCCGTTCGGGAAATTAACTGACCGCCAAACCGTAGTGTGCCAGTACCATCTGCATAAGTTAAGCCTAAATCAACAGTTCCTATTGGTCGAACTATCACTGACGCACGTTCAATAAGTCTAGTCCCGCGCCTACCAATGTTTAGTGTTCCCGTACCCTGCTCAATCAAATTCAGCGCCGATCTCTGTGCTACAACTGGAAAAGATTGGGAAACAGGGATAGCCGCTTGGTTGACCTGCACTCCCAGCCAAGGAAAAACTACACTAGTCAAAACGATCGCCGCTTTCTGAAACTTACTCATTAATCTAACTTCCCCCCATGATTTAACTCTCAGCAAAAGCAATTATAATAACAATCAAGTTCAAGACTAATTTGCCATATTAAAGTTTTAAATTCTACAGTTATAAATGTTCTCTCGCTTTTGACCAAAAATGAGCTATTTAGAAACGACCGCAAAATTTTACACTGAAGTAGCAGAACAACCACAAGTCGGTCTATGTTGCGTGCAAAGTAGCCCCCTGCAATTTCCCGGATTAAAAATTCCTAAACAAATGCAGGAAATGAACTATGGTTGTGGTACTACCGTTCATCCCACAGAATTAGCGGGTGAACCTACTGTAATTTATGTAGGTGTTGGTGGCGGTTTAGAAGCTTTACAATTTGCTTATTTTTGTCGTCGTCCCGGTGCAGTAATTGCTGTCGATCCTGTAGAAGCAATGCGGCAAGCAGCAACTCGGAATTTAGAAATTGCGGCTCAAGTAAATCCCTGGTTTGATGTTAGTTTTGTTGAAATTCGTCCAGGTGATGCTTTTACTCTGCCAGTTGCCGATGCTTCTGTAGATGTAGTAGCTCAAAATTGTCTGTTTAACATTTTTGAACCAGCTGATTTAACTAAAGCTCTCCAAGAAGCTTATAGAGTTTTAAAACCTGGTGGACGCTTAATTATGAGTGACCCCATTGCTACAAGTCCAATTCCCGAACATTTGCGGCAAGATGAACGTTTAAGAGCTATATGTTTGTCTGGTGCGTTAACTTATGAAGAGTATACGCAACACTTAGTTGAAGTAGGATTTGGACAAGTGGAAATTCGTGCCAAACGTCCCTACCGAGTTTTAGATTGTCAAAGTTATAATCTCCCAGAACCGTTAGTTTTAGAAAGTCTCGATTCGGTAGCTTTCAAGGTGTTAATTCCTGAAGACGGGGCTTGTGTTTTTACAGGGAAAACAGCAATTTATGTTGGTGCAGAAGAGTTTTTTGATGACTCGGCTGGACATTTATTACAACGTGGTGTACCCGCAGCCGTTTGTGATAAAACTGCTAGGAAGTTGGGTTCATTACCGGGTAAGGAAATTTTAATTACTGATTCTACTTGGCATTACACTGGCGGCGGTTGTTGTTAATTGCTTCTGCAAGGAAAGGTTAAAGAATTTAGCCAAACCTTTCCTAGTGGAACGGTGCGTTACGTTACCACTAACGCACCCTACCTAAGTTTTGTTACTCTATAATTTAGTCAGGCAATTTCTCGGAAATAACAATGCTTCAGTCTAGTTCGGAAAGGTTAGCAGTGACTAATTTTAGGAAAAAACTAAGTGCGCCATTAACTAAAAATCAAATTAACGTTTTACAAATTAATTTAGGTAAACGCTGTAACCTGGCTTGCAGTCATTGTCATGTGGAAGCTGGGCCAAAACGCACTGAAGAACTTTCCCCAGAAATTTGTGAACAATTAATTGAGTTAATTTATAAGTTTCCCCAAATCAAGATTGTTGATTTAACAGGCGGTGCGCCGGAAATGAATTATGGTTTTAAGCCATTGGTAGCGGCGGCTAAAGAAACAGGGAAACAAGTAATTGTCAGGTCTAATCTCACGATTTATTTTGTTGAAGGGTTTACCGATATTCCCGAATATTGTGCTGAACATCAACTGAGAATTGTTGCTTCTTTACCTTGCTATTTACAAGATAATGTGGATAAAATGCGCGGTAAAGGTGTTTATGATGTTTCAATTCAAGCGCTGCAATGGTTGAATAAGTTGGGTTATGGTAGAGAGCCGCATTTAATTCTGGACTTGGTTTATAATCCGCAAATTCCTAGTACAGAGAAGTTCTCGTTAACTCCGAGTCAGGACAAGTTAGAAAAAGACTACAAAATGTTCTTGCAAGAACATTTTGAGATTTGTTTTAATAGCTTACTCACCATTACTAATTTACCGATCGGCAGAACCAAGCTACATTTAGAACGGCAAAAGCTTTATAGTCCCTATCTACATTTCTTGGAGTCAAATTTTAACCTTGGTACGATCGCACATCTAATGTGCCTTAATGAGTTATCGATCGATTATTTGGGTAACGTTTATGACTGTGACTTTAACCAGATGGAAAACCTAAGAGCAAAAACTCCCGATGGCAAAACTTTGACAGTGGCGAAGTTATTAGCAGCGGGAAGTTTAGATTTAATCGCACAAGTGCAGACAGCAAACTATTGTTATGGTTGTACAGCTGGTTGTGGTTCCAGTTGTGGCGGTGCTTTAGTCGAAAAATAATTTGGCTGAAAGCGGAACTCTCGTAGAGACGTTTCATGAAACGTCTCTACTGAGATAAGAGGACTCCTGAGCGGAGCCTCTATTTCTCGTTACCAGGTTCAACCTGGTAACGAGGGTTGGGAGGTTCTACCTCCATACTCTGCAAGATCTGAGTCTACGAGAGTTCTAGGCAACGCAACTAAGTTAAACCCAAACCTACAATCACCAAGTCTCGTTCTATGCCATCAAGTTCCCCAACACCGGGAAGATAACCCCATTGTCGGAAACCCATTTTCTCGAATAAGCGCAAACTTGGCTGATTATGAGCAAAAATGTAGCCGATTAAAGTTTTAATCCCCAGTGCCGGACTTTTGTCGATCGCAGTTTTTAACAGTTGTCCTCCCACACCACAGCCTCGATGATTTGCCGAAATGTAAATGCTCAACTCTGCCGTGTATCGGTAAGCAGGTCGGTTATAACAAAAAGGTTGGAAACTCAGCCAGCCAACAATTACCCCATCTATTTCCGCCACCCACACAGGTCTACTGTTTGGCGTGTGTTCCCGAAACCAAGTTAGACGACTTTCCACTGTCACAGGCTGAACATCCCCAGCCGCAATCCTTCCGGGAATTGAAGCATTGTATATTTCTACTATTATTGGCAGGTCAGACTCAATGGCATCCCGTAGATTCATAGGAATTTAGAAAAAATCACTAAAAAACATTTGACAAATTCTAAAACAGTTGGCACAATAGAGATCGCGTCGAAAGAGACAACGACAGCGAAAAAAAACGAAAAACACCCAGGGACTGTAGTTCAATTGGTTAGAGCACCGCCCTGTCACGGCGGAAGTTGCGGGTTCGAGCCCCGTCAGTCCCGTTCCTAACATCTAAAATACCCCATACCGTAGGGTGTGTTAGCGCAGCGTAACGCACCATCCCCGATCGATCAATGGGAAATACCGTAGGGTGTGTTAGCGCAGCGTAACGCACCATCCCCGATCGATCAATGGGAACCGTAGGAACCGTAGGGTGTGTTAGCGCAGCGTAACGCACCATCCCCGATCGATCAATGGGAACCGTAGGAACCGTAGGGTGTGTTAGCGCAGCGTAACGCACCATCCCTGATGAATCAATGGGCGACTCAAGTCGCGGCTAAACAAACCAAGTCCGCGAAGGCGGACTATACCACTGTATGAGTCCTGAATTTGTTTAAGCACTTTCCTTTTCTAGTAGCAAAGTTACAGGGCCATCATTGACTATTAAAACATTCATCATTGCCCCAAATATGCCTGTTTCTACTTTGAGTCCGCTTTCGCGTAACTTTTGGACAAAGCGATCGTACAACTCTTTTGCTGGTTGTGGTGCAGCTGACTTATCGAAAGAAGGACGGCGACCTTTGCGACAATCACCATATAGCGTAAATTGACTAATTACCAAAAGTTCTCCGTTAATTTCTTGGATGGATTTCGAGAAGCGATCGCCATTTTCCCCATCAGGAAAAATGCGTAATTCCAAACACTTTCGCACCATCCAATCTAATTCAGTTTCCGTATCATTACTGGAAATTCCCACTAACAAATTTAGTCCTCGCCCAATTTTACCGACAACTTTGCCTTCAATTTCCACTTGAGAAGATTTAACTCTTTGAATCACTACTCGCATAATCTCAATTGAATAAGTAAGAAAGTGCTTGGCAATTTTAGCTAGGCTGAGGCAAAATGTAAATATTAAATAATACTAAAAATTCACCTTGAATGTCATCCTCTATAAGATATGAAATTGGCTTAAATCAATCGATTCAGGAAGAAGATCCAGGCCAAGAATCTCTAAAAGATCGTCAATTGCAGATAATTTTTGAGACGGCACTGGATGGAATGGCGATCGCAGATGACCAAGGCCGTTATCTAGATGTTAACCCCGCTGCTTGTAAATTATTTGGCCCAGAGAGAGATAAACTGCTGGGACGGTACATTTGGGAGTTTGTCGAACCCAGGTTTGATTTCCAAACAACATGGCAAAAACTGCAACAACAGGAAAAAGTGCGGGGAGAGTTTCGCTTCTTTATGCTTGATGGGGAGATTCGCATCGTGGAATATGCAGCCACAGCAAACTTTTTGCCTCATTGCCATCTATTAGTAATGCGAGACATCACACCATGCAAACAAGCAGAGGCACAAGTCGAGAAACTTACCCACCAACTCGCACAAGCCCAAGCTCAACTACGAGAGGCAGGTATTGAACAGGGGAACATAGTTACTGCTGCACAGAGTCATCGCCTCAAACAATTAGCCCAACATATTCCCGGCGTGATTTATCAGTTTCGGATGCGCCCTGATGGAACTTACCACTTTCCCTACGCCAGCGAGGGGGTGCGAGAAATTCATAATGTTTCTCCAGAAGAATTACTGGAGGATGCCTCCAAGGTTTTTACGGTTATTCATCCTGAAGACCTCGATCGCGTTCATCAATCCATTGTCAAATCAGCCTCAGAACTTAGTCCTTGGTATTGTGAATATCGAGTTTGTTTACCTGATGGGCGGATACTATGGTTATTTGGTCATTCTACACCCCAGCTAGAACCAGATGGCAGTATCCTTTGGCACGGTTACATTCGGGATATTAGCGAACGCAAACAAGCTGAAGCCGAACTTCAGGAAATATCAGAACGTTTGTCATTCGCACTCAAGTCTGGGAAAATGGGCTGCTGGGAATGGGACATTGTAGAGAACACCTTAGTTTGGGACGATCGGATGTACGAACTATATGGTGTCACCAAGGATTCTGATAGTAGATTAGCTTATGATATTTGGGCAAGCGGGCTCCATCCTGACGATCGAGAAGCCTCCGAAACATTACTCCAGCAAGCTTTGTTGGGGCAAGCAGAATTCGATTCCGAGTTTCGTGTAGTTCATCCTGATGGCAGCATCCATTTTATTAAAGCATTCGGTCTAGTTCGACGTGATACTCAGGGGAATGCCAAAAAAATGATTGGGCTTAACTTTGATATTAGCGATCGCAAACGTCAAGAACAAGCTCTCCGCTTAATTGTGGAAGCGACAGCCGCCAAAACAGGCGAAGCATTCTTCAAAAGTTGCGTCCAATATCTCGCTCAAGTATTACAAGTGCGTTACGCTTTTATTGCGGAATTTGTTGACTCAGAAAAATTGCTGGTTAGAACTCTAGCATTTTGGACAGGAGACGACTTTGGCGATAATTTTACTTACCATTTGCTCGGTTCTCCCTGTGAGAAAGTTAACACCCAAAATGACCTCTGCATATATCCAAATTCCGTTCAATCCCTTTTTCCTGAAAATAATGATTTAGTAACTTTACAAGCCGAAAGTTACGCGGGTGTGCCCATTGTTGATGCTAATGGTAATCATTTGGGATTGCTGGCAGTTTTAGACACTAAACCGATGGCAGAGGAGATAGCCATGCAGTCAGTCATCTTAAGAATTTTTGCTACTCGTGCGGGTGCAGAAATCGAGCGAATAGAAGCAGAAGCAGTAAAACGATCGGAAATTAAACTGCGACAAAAAACTGAAGAATTAGAAACAACTCTTATACAGTTGCAAGCTACACAACTACAATTAATTCAAGCTGAAAAAATGTCGAGTTTGGGGCAATTAGTAGCTGGTATTGCTCATGAAATTAATAATCCCGTGAATTTTATTTATGGCAATCTTCAATGCGCTACTGATTATGCGAGTAACTTAATTGAGTTAATTCAACTTTACCAAGAGTATTATCCTAGTCCGCCACCAGCAATTTCTGATTTTACGGAAAATATCGACCTAGAATATGTAGTCAGTGATTTTTCTAAGTTACTAATATCTATGAAAAATGGAGCCACACGCATTAGAGATATCGTTAAATCTTTACGAACATTTTCGCGTTTGGATGAAGCCGATTTCAAAGGTATAGATATTCACGAAAATCTTGAGAGTACCTTAGTAATTTTACAAAATAGGTTGAACGGTCGGGCAGGAAATCCAGAAATTCATGTGCAGAGAAATTATGGTAAATTGCCCCTGATTGAATGTTATGGTGGTTTATTAAATCAAGTATTTATGAATTTGTTAGTCAATGCGATCGATGCGATCGAACAACAACGAGAAAGCTTAGAACCTACAGAAAAATCAGATTATCTGGGTCAAATTACGATTAGCACTTCTATCACTTCTGAAAATCAAGTTTTCATCTCCATTCAGGATAATGGTTGTGGGATGAGTCCCCAAGTTCAAGAAAAGATATTTAATCCCTTTTTTACCACTAAACCTGTGGGGAAAGGTACGGGAATGGGATTAGCTATTAGCTATCAAATCGTCACCAAGAATCATCTAGGTGATTTGCAGTGTTTTTCTAGACTCGGACAAGGAACAGAGTTTAGGATGGAGTTACCGATTTGCGATCGGGCTGCAATTTTCAGCCAAAATGTAGCAGTGATTAATAAAGTAGGGACACGGCATAATTAACATTGTTTGTTTTTCCCTTATCTCCCCAACGCCGTGTCCCTACTTGTTATTTCCCAAATCCTTTACCGCGATTTGTGGTGGGAATACAAAGACATTTTTCCAGTTGTCCTTTCAAAGTCTCATGGTCTAAATTTTGTCCAATCAACACCAATTGATTTTTTGGTTCCCCTTTCCAATCTTCATCATCCATTGTGAAACGCTTACCGCATAAGTGGAAAATATGCCGTCTGGGACTTTCATCAAACCAAAGAATTCCCTTAGCGCGAAATACCGTATCTGGCAATTGATTATCTAAGAAATATTGGAACTTCTTAATTGACAAAGGTCGATCGCTAGTAAAAGAAATCGAAGTAAAACCATCATTTTCTAAGTGATCCGAGTGATGATGGTGGTGTTCATGATGGTGATGATCGTGGTCATGATCGTGATGCTCGTGGGTGCAATGACCATGTTCATGATCGCAATTAGAATGGTCATGATCGTGGTCATGATCCTGGTGGTGATGATGTTCGTGGTCGTGCTTTGATTCCTCAGTTTCAAAATATTTATCCGATTCAAATAAACCCACACTGAGAATTAAAGCAAGTGGTACTTGTGAGTTTGTAGTTCGCAGAATTCTTGCGCCTTGTTTAACATCCCTAATCTTTAGTTCCAGCAAATCTAAATCTGCTTCATCCACCAAATCAACCTTGTTTAATAAAATCACATCGCCATAAGCAATTTGATTGTAAGCAGCTTGGGAATTAAACAAATCCAAACTATAATTTGCTGCATCTACTACAGTAATAATTGAATCTAACCGAGTAAAATCGCGCAATTCAGTTCCGAGAAAAGTCAAAGCTACAGGTAGAGGATCTGCCAATCCCGTAGTTTCTACTACTAAATAATCTACCTTGTCTCCCCGTTCCAAAACCTTGTAAACGGCATTAACCAAATCATTATTAATGGTGCAGCAAATACAACCGTTACTTAACTCCACCATGTCTTCGCCAGTGGAGATAATTAACTCATTGTCAATGCCAACTTCGCCAAACTCATTGACGAGAACTGCTGTTTTTAAACCCTGTTGATTAGTTAAAATGTGATTGAGGAGAGTAGTCTTGCCACTACCGAGAAAACCAGTAATAATTGTCACTGGTAAACCTTGTTTCGGGGCATTCATTGCGATCGCTTGATCAGAAGAAGCTGCTGTTTGCATAGCCAAAGTTTCAAAAACGTCGGAAAATGGGAGTGTAACATCAGAGTGCCGAAGCACTAGCTTTAGGATGCTCTCTTGCATCCCACAGCTTTTTCCCTATTATTGCCGATCTATCATTCTCTTGAAATTTGTTATGACCCTAACGCTTTACAACACCCTCACTCGTCGGAAAGAAACCTTTACACCCTTGGAACCGGGAAAGGTGAAAATGTACTGCTGCGGCGTGACGGTGTATGACTATTGCCATTTGGGTCATGCGCGTTCCTACATTGTTTGGGATATGGTGCGCCGCTATTTGCTTTGGCGGGGATACCAAGTTCGCTACGTGCAGAATTTTACGGATATTGACGATAAAATCCTCAATAAAGCACGGCAAGAAGGCTCATCAATGGAAGCTGTAGCCGAAAAATACATCCAAACTTATTTTGAAGATATGGATCGGCTAAATATCATGAAAGCCGATGAATATCCCCGCGCTACTCATACTTTAGATGGAATTAAGCGATTAATTCACGAACTGGAACACAAAGGTTTTGCTTATCCCGCTGCTGGCGATGTTTATTACACTGTGGGGAATTTTTCTGATTATGGCAAACTTTCCGGTCGCCATTTGGCAGATATGCAAGCGGGGGCGAGTGGTAGAGTTGAAGTAGAAGACCCGGAAGCGGCGAAGAAAAAACACCCTTTTGATTTTGCGTTGTGGAAAGCGGCGAAACCGGGTGAACCTGCTTGGGAGTCGCCTTGGGGTGCAGGTCGTCCGGGATGGCATATCGAATGTTCGGCGATGGTGCGTCAATGCTTGGGGGAAACTATTGATATTCATGTGGGTGGTGCTGATTTGGTTTTTCCCCATCATGAAAATGAAATTGCTCAGTCGGAAGCTGTAACTGGTAAGAGTTTAGCTAGCTATTGGTTACACAATGGCATGGTGAATGTTGATGGTGAAAAGATGTCGAAATCTTTGGGCAATTTTACGACTATTCGCCAGTTATTAGATGCGCCAAATGCACCAGAACCAATGGCGGTTAGGTTGTTTGTCATGCAAGCAAATTACCGGAAACCGATCGATTTTACCGCCGAAACAATGGCAGCTGCTCAAAATAGTTGGAATACTTTAAAAGAAGGTTTGCTTTTCGGTTATGAATACGGCAAACAATTAGGTTGGGACGTAGGACAGGCATCCGTAGGACAGGCATCTTGCCTGTCATCCTCAAACCCCAACCCTTACGAACAACGTTTTCAAGAAGCGATGGATGATGATTTCAACTCTCCTGCTGCTTTAGCGGTTTTATTTGAAATTGCGAAAGAATTGGGTAAGGAAGGTAATATCTTAGTCCATGAAGGGAAAACTAAAACTTCTTCCGAAGAGTTAGAAACTCAATGGAAAAGTTTAGTTAGTTTAGCGAATGTTTTGGGTTTAGAAGTTACACCAGAAACGGAAACAGATCGATCAGCTGATGGGTTGAGTGATGCGGAAATTGAGGATTTAATTCAACAGCGACAGGCGGCGCGAAAGGCGAAGAATTTTGCGGAAGGCGATCGCATTCGTGACCAATTAAAAGCTGCGGGAATTACTTTAATTGATACCCCAGAAGGTACTCGTTGGCATCGCAATTGATTACGACTGAAGTCGTTACAACAAACAGGTTGGTTGTGAGGACTTCAGTCCTTTTATTTGGTAAGGGTACGACTGAAGTCGTTACAACAGACAACTAAATACTAATGGTTGTGCCATCAAATTTGGTGAGAGAGAAGTTGAAGTTTTCGTTGTAAGATGTTTTTTGTTCTTGGAGAAGACCGATCGCGATCGCTTCACCCAATTTCACAGATTCAGTGTAATCAGTGCGCCAGTGAACGCCAGCAGCATTGCGACCAATAGAAATATTAGCTGCTAGTTTATTTAACTCACCACCAACTGTTAACTTACCTTTATCTGCACCGTTATAATCAACTAAACAAGTACCATCATCGCTGGCAATGAGGGGATTTTCGATCGGGAAAGATTCATCAAACCATGCTTTTAAAATGGTTACACAAGCACCAGCAACTGTAGCGTGTCCTGCACCATAGGCGGGATGAGTTGGCGAACCTTCGGGAAATGCCATTGGTAACAAATATGTACCGTTATTTGGGAAGTATTTACTCAATAAACCAGTTTGGAGGGAATCTAAGATTTCGCGATCGATCATCGGATACAATTTTCTATCACTTTTTAGATGAAAATGTACCCGACCACCAAATTCTTCCGGGCGCAGTCGGCGATGTACAAACCACTTTTGATACCAGACAGCTTTTAGTGCTCTGGTTGCTACTTCAGTAACCAGACTGAGAATATGTGGTCCGCCAAAAGTACTAAAACCAATTTGATTAACTGAGTCTACATAAGGGTTGCCGCGATCGACAGGAAATTCAAACTTTTTGCCGCCTATTCCTCTCATTTCTAAAGGAACGATACCTGTCATTTTCTTTTCCTTCATTTCTGAAAGTAAGTATAGGCAAGCATTCAAATAAGCTTGATATAAAGCATCAAAATGAACGTAGGTTGCTAAGTCGCGCAAGTTGCGAATAAACAAAGGTTTCTTCTCAAATTCATCTTGACCGCTAGTATCAACGCCGCTTTGTACTTTCCGCCAACAATCTTCATCTGTCATGTAATCTTTGCCAGCTACAGCAGTTTTTTGGCGTTGGTCAATTTTTTGAGTCCCGAAGCGGATATACCCATCTTTTTCCGTTAAATTTAATGCTTTATCGCTATTACCTTTAAGTAGGAATTGAGAAATATAAGGGCCAACTAAATCCCCTGGCGCAAAACCACGAAACAAGGTAGCAGAAGTAACTTTACCATTTTGATCTTTAGGGCCACGAAAATCAGAAAACTCTTTTGTCATCGACTCCGCAGCGAGACTAACCTTTTGCTTAATCTCGTCATTATCTCCGCAGGCATCATTGCTGTCAAAATACTTGCAATGTACATCTCGCAGTAATGCCATCCAATAAAGTTCCCCCATTTCCGCAGAATTTTCGGCACTATCAATGCGAGGTGCTGGTGGAATGGTAACTGCGTGGCAATCTGGCCCTTCTAAATCAAAAGCTAGTCCTGCTTGCGGATTGGTAAATTTGCGAGTTCCTCCCAAAGGGATTTTTTCAAAGTCGTCAGGGTTGCCGCTAGCTAAAGCTTTGAGTAACATTCGATAAGCTTTAGGATCTACCTCGCCTACCTCGCCTAATTCAGGGCGATCGGTGTTGCGAGGTAAACCTTTGGTAAAATTGGCGATATAGTTAAGCTGGTTGTCTGAACTACGATAAGTTGATTCTTCACCATTATTGATTTGTTTGGGGTGCGATCGCAAAAAAGCTTCTTCTGCTGCATCTTGGCGAATTTTCCGCGCTTTAGCACGACGAGTATATGCGTTTTCCATCAATTTTCCAACTCAATTGTAAAGTTAAGCTTGTCTAGTACTTTGCTTTTTACAGAGACAATCGACTTAATTCTGGAAGATTTACAAAACTTTTGATAGTACCCTAACGGGGTACTCTTACTTTAAACTGTTGCCTAAAACTGAATTCCCTAGCATTTGTTAGACCAAGCTTAGTTGCTTTCCCTACCTTATATGGAATACCTAAATGTTTGCTACAGATGCTTGATCCCCCCTAGCCCCCCTTCCCAAGGGGGGAACAAGACTTGCTTTAAAGTCCCCCTTATTAAGGGGGATTTAGGGGGATCTCCGATTTGTTGCATCCTTTTTCTATTGGATATTAGTTGTGGCATTATCATAGAATGGTGGACGTTTTTCTCGGTCTGATTATTTGTGATTAGCTAAATTTTCTAAATTAGTTACCATCTACAAAAAAGGCCCTAGAGAGGAATCCCTCTAAGGCTTAACCAGGGTGCATCTACCACTTACTATTTCCCTAGATATACTTAGTGATCCGGAATGATTTCTTCTGATAAGTCTCAAACTGAAATAAGCTTAGAAAAGGCGATCGCATCTCTACCACCAGCAGTTTACATTGTCGGTGCAGGCCCAGGCGACCCTGATTTATTGACTGTGAAAGCACAGAAAATTTTGGCGCAAGCTGATGTAATCCTATTCGCTGATTCTTTAGTACCAAAGCAAATTTTACAGGGTGTTCGTCCTGATGCAGAAATTATCCCAACGGCGAACAAAACTTTGGAAGATATTTTACCTGTGATGATTTCACGGGTGCAAAATGGTAAATCTGTTGTGCGTCTACATTCGGGAGATCCTTGCCTTTACGGTGCTGTACACGAACAAATCGAAAGTTTAGCAGAAGCTAATATTCCTTTTGAAATAATCCCAGGAATTAGCGCTTTTCAGTTAGCGGCAGCTAAACTCAATGTTGAATTAACTGTACCGGAATTAGTTCAAACTATTATTTTGACTCGGATGAGTGGTAATGCTTCCGCTGTACCAGAAACCGAAGAGTTAGCTTCTTTAGCAGCACATAAAGCGAGTTTGTGTCTTTACTTGAGTGCGCGAATGGTGGAAGCAGCACAAACTAAATTAATGGCACATTATTCTGCTGATACTCCAGTAGCAATTTGTTTTCGTTTAGGTTGGCCCGATGAAAGGATTTTAGTTGTTCCTTTACATCAAATGGCAGAAGTAACTCAGCAAGAAAATTTAATTCGTACTACTCTTTATGTGATTAGTCCGGCGTTGGGTGAGGTGGGGAAAGTGCGATTGCGCGAAGCGCAGCGCCAGAGGCGATCGAAACTTTATCACCCAGAACATTCCCATATTTTCCGACCACAAAGGGGATAAGGGGCAGGGGGGTCAAGGGAGCAGGGGGGCAGAGGTGAGAAAAATTCACAACTCAAAACTCTGTACGGGCAATTCATGAATTGCCCCTACAACTCAAAACTCTGTACGGGCAATTCATGAATTGCCCCTACAACTCAAAACTTTCTGAGTCCCTTTCGATGAAACAGCGACGTTATCTAAAATCAACGTTCCGATGCTAGTTGTTGCTGGCAAGTCTGATATCGCTACCAAACTAGAAGCAAACAAACATATCAGTTTAAAAGTGCCGCGAGGGGAACTGCAAGTATTGTCTCCCCGAGGACAGATGGCACTGATGGAGCGCAATCAACAATTTTCGGACATTGTTCGAGATTTTAGTAATTCTTGCTTAAGTTTAAAAAGCTTTGACTCAATTACCGAATAGACATCTCCAACAAACCTTGTAGAGACGTTATATATAACGTCTCTACAATATATAACGTCTCTACAAGGTTTTCAGGTAATGCACCGTTAATTTCTGGAGATGTCTATTGAAGATAACAACTTGCAACTCACGGGTGGTGCGTTACGTTTCACTAACGCACCCTACAAGTCTTCCCCAGTCCCCAATACTATTAAGTTTTGCAACTTGTTGGTTGCCAGATTTATCCATAGCTATAGAGTGATTAAAGATCAAAATTTGCTGGAACCATTATTCGGCAAGTGTTTGATGGGGAATTGTACTTATTAGAGAATTGGGGAGAATATGAAACTGCTATCGCAAGCTGTGGAATTTGATTTTAATTTGCTGAGAAAGTACGATCGCTCAGTACCAAGATATACAAGTTATCCACCTGCAACGGAATTAAAAGAAGATTTTCAGGAAATTGATTTTAAAGCAGCGATCGCAGTTGGTAATTACAAAAATACTCCTTTGTCGCTGTATTGTCATATTCCTTTTTGTGAGTCTCCCTGCTATTTTTGCGGTTGTAATACGGTGATTACGCAACGTAAAGAAGTAGCAGAACCTTATTTAGATTATATTGGGCGTGATATTGAAAGAATTGCGGAGTTAGTTGATCGCGATCGGCAAGTTCAACAACTTCATTGGGGTGGTGGTACGCCTAATTATTTGTCTCCTCAACAAGTTGAAAAACTTTGGACTAAGATTAATAACCATTTTAAATTAGCTTCGGAAGCCGAAGTTTCGATCGAAGTTAATCCCCGTTTTTTAGCGAGAAATTATATTTTTCATTTGCGCGATTTGGGATTTAATCGGATTAGTTTTGGGATTCAAGATTTTGATCCTAGAGTGCAGGAAGCAGTTAATCGTATCCAAACAGAAGCAATGTTGTTTGAAGCAATGGAATGGATACGAGAGGCAGGTTTTGAAAGTGTCAATGTAGATTTAATTTATGGATTGCCTTATCAAACATTGGAGACTTTTGAAAATACGATTTTAAAAACTCTGAAACTCAATCCCGATCGCATTGCTGTTTTCAATTTTGCTTATGTACCTTGGAGCAAGCCAATTCAGAAAAAGTTGCCACAAGATTCCTTGCCATTAGCTTTAGAAAAACTGAGTATTTTGCAAATGACAATTGAAGAATTAACCGCTAATGGTTATGTATTTATTGGCATGGATCACTTTGCTAAACCTGATGATGAATTAGCGATCGCGCAAAGAGAAGGAGAACTACACCGGAACTTCCAAGGATACACTACCAAACCAGAATCAGATTTACTAAGTTTTGGCATGACATCTATTAGTATGCTGCAAGATGTTTATGTGCAAAATCACAAGCGTTTGAAAAGGTATTATCAAGCAATTGATAATCGAGAATTTCCCATTGAACGAGGTGTTAGGCTGACTAAAGATGACATTATCCGTCGCACTATCATTATGGAATTAATGTGCCAATTCCAACTTGACAAACATGATGTTGAAGAGAAATATCATCTCAGCTTTGACATGGATTTTGAAGAGTACTTTGCTCAAGAACGCTACGATTTACGCTTGCTAGAAGCAGACGGATTAATTCACATTTCGCACAATAAAATTCAAGTCACACCAAATGGCAGATTATTGATTAGAAACATTGCTTCAGCTTTTGATAAATACTTAAGAAACCAGCAAATTGGACGTTTTTCTAAAGCAGTTTAATTTGGGGGTAGGGGCGATTCATGAATCGCCCCTACCCCAGTCCCTAACTCAGATCTTGCACCAGTCCCAAAATTCGCCTGCGAATCAATTCGCTTTTCTTATAGCTAAACTCCTCTATCATAGGACTAAAAACTTAGTATTCAAAAGCGTTCAGTCCATTAAAATGGACTTGAGCTATTAGCCTGGGACTTGAGTCCCAGGCGGGCTAAAACGCAGATGCAAGATAGAAGCTAATCCCCAGTCCCCAGTCCCGATTTCCTAACTCTTTGGAGGTCTAAAAATGCGGATTTTATTAATTCAACCCAATTACCATTCTGGAGGCGCTGAAATTGCCGGAAATTGGCCTTCAAGTTGGGTTCCTTATGTTGGTGGAGCATTAAAAACAGCGGGCTTTACTGACATTGAATTTGTTGATGCGATGACTTATTATATCGAGGATGATGAATTAGGAAACATCATTCGCGATCGCCAACCGGATGTAGTTCTGGCAACAGCAATTACACCGATGATTTATAAGTCGCAAAGTACGCTGAAATTAGTCAAACAAATTTGCCCTAATGCGAAAACAATTATGGGCGGCGTTCACCCGACTTATATGTATCGGGAAGTATTAGCAGAAGCACCTTGGGTAGATTATATTATCCGGGGTGAAGGAGAAGAAATTACGGTTAATTTATTGCGTGCGATCGCTAATGGTACAGATGAACAAGACCGCCGCAATATATTAGGAATTGCCTTTTTGGAAGAAGGCAAAATTGTTGCTACACCAGCCCATCCACCAATCAAAGATTTAGATACTCTTACCCCTGATTGGAGTTTACTTAACTGGGATAATTACATTTATACACCTCTGAATACTAGAGTTGCTGTTCCTAATTATTCGCGGGGTTGTCCTTTCCGGTGTCGCTTTTGTTGTCAATGGAAATTCTGGCGGAAGTATCGTTCGCGATCGCCCAAACATTTCGTTGATGAAATTGAATATTTGGTGAAAGAATATCAAATTGGCTTTTTCATTTTGGCGGATGAAGAACCGACGATCAACAAATCGCGATTTATTGCTTTGTGTAATGAATTGATCGATCGCAACTTAGGCGTTCATTGGGGAATTAACACCAGAGTCACCGATATTTTGCGAGATGAAAAAGAACTACCGCTTTATCGCAAAGCTGGATTAGCTCACGTTTCATTAGGAACCGAAGCAGCGGCTCAATTAAACCTTAATTTGTTTCGTAAAGAAACTACGATCGCAGATAATAAAAGAGCAGTACAACTATTGCGAGAAAACGGCATTTTAGCCGAAGTACAATTCATCATGGGATTGCCCAACGAAACGCCAGAAACGATCGAAGAAACCTACCGGATGGCGCGAGATTGGAAAGCAGACATGACCAACTGGAATATGTACACGCCTTGGCCTTTTTCCGAACTGTTTCAAGACTTAGCTGATAAAGTTGAAATCCGCGATTATTCTCATTACAACTTTGTCACGCCAATCATTAAACCAGATAACATGACTAGGGAAGAAGTGCTCAAAGGGGTACTTCGCAATTATGCCCGTTTTTATTCTTGGAAGTTTCTAGAATATTGGTTTGAAAAAGATTCGTTTAAGCGGCGTTATTTACTCGGCTGTTTGTGGGCTTTTGTGAAGACAACACTTAACAAACGATTCTATAATTTGAGCCGCGTCAAACAAAAAGGTTTACAAACAGAAATTGAATTTGGTTTCGATGAATCTAAGATTTTGAGTGCCGAACAAATGGCACAATTGAAACAGGAAAGATTAGCAGATATTGACTCTTTAGGAACAATTTCAGCTTGTGGCGCACCCAATGAGGTATCAGAAGGTAGTAGCTATACCAAAGCTAAACAACAGCATGAAATGATTCAAGTTGCTGTTATTGAAGATGATGAACAAACTCGGATTAATTTGCGGGTTAATTTGCGGGCGCAAGATGGGATAGAAGTTGCTAGTGAAGCGACAAATGCAGAAACAGGGTTAGTGCTATTGGAATCGATCGATGTAGATGTAGCGGTTGTAGATAGCACTTTACCTGATATGGATTTAAAGAAGTTTATTCGCAATGCGCGTAAAGTTCAAGCCAATTCTTACGTTATTCCATCAAAAATTCTGGTGTTGGTAAACCCTGAACAACCATCAATTCTAGATACTTTAGCTACTGGAAACGATGCGTTTTGTGCAGATGGATTTTGTGCCAAAGATGGAAACATGGAAAAATTAGCAGAAGCGGTGCGAATCATGCACAAAAAAGGGAAATATCAAGACCCAACACTTGCTCATCTTAGAATAGAATTGTCGGTCTAAAAAGGGTTTTGTTGTAGAGGAAAATAATGTAGGGGTAATTCATGAATTACCCCTACATTATTTTCCCCTACGATGGTTGCTAGGTTAGGTGCGTGATTTACGATTAATATCTTTAATTTTCATCTGAGATGGATGATTTTCATCTAATTCCCACTGCATTGGATTATTAACAATATATTCACGGATCTTCTGACAATCTTCCTCACTACGAATAATATGTTCATAATAATTGCGCTGCCAAAATGCTCCTTCATTTTCCCTAATTTGATTAATAGCCTTAGCTGCTAACATTTTAAATCGCCCTACCACTTTCGGTAAGAGCATTTTTCTCCGATCTTTTTCATCATAAACATCTAATGCTTCATAAAACTCTGCTGAATCTTCGGATTTCTCAAGTAGTAGAATTGCATGAAAATGATTTGGCATTATTACATATTCATCTAAATAAATATCTGGCACTTGATTGGGCAAATCTTCCCAAACATCTCTGACGATTTCACCATACTGATTTAAAATCAACTGTCCATTCTGAATTTCTCCTAACAAGCATTCACGATTCCGCACGCAAATTGTCACAAAATAAGCCCCATCAGCAGAATAATCATAACCATGTAATCTAACAGAACGGCGATTCCGTGTAATGGATTTTGACATAATTTTTATCAGCTTGTTGTTGTCATCTTTGTAGGGTAATATTGTAGGGGTAATTCATGAATTACCCCTACAATATTACCCTACGGTAGGGGTAATTCATGAATTATCCCTAGCACAGCCAACGGCATAGTACGATCGCACTTGTAATCGAAAACCCTAGTTTTGGGAACTGGGGTAGGGGCAATTCATGAATTGCCCCTACGACTGGGATTTCTTGGAAATCAATCATTTCACGAATTAATCAGGTTTACTTATCACAATAAATAAGAGACAGCCTGTTTTTCCTGAAGAACATTGAGCTAAATTAGCGAGAAAGGAACCTAGTTTATCAATCCCCAACTATGAGTGCTACTAAAATTGACTCAGTTGTTGCCATTCGCCAGTTTACTTTAGCCGTGTTCTATAACGCATCTACCGAAGCATGGCAGTTTCGCATTCTCAGTCCCGGTGGAGAAGTGTTTGGATTGAATAAAATTTACTTTTCACCAGAAGCGGCGTTAAAAGCTGGATTAGAGTGGATTGGTACAGGAAGTTAACACAAGTAAGCCATGACAAATCAAACAATAAAGCTCGATCAATTTTTAAAGTTAAAGGGAATCGCGTCAACTGGGGGACAAGCAAAGTTGATGATTCAATCAGGTGAAGTAAAAGTAAATGGTAGCCCAGAAACGCGACGTGGACGACAATTAGTGAAGGGCGATCGCGTCACCGTAGCAGGTCAAAGTTTTACCGTCGAGTTATAATTTGCTCTCTCGTACTTGTGGTGGAAAACCTTATTTTTAGGGACTGGGGATTGGGGAAACTAATTGATGAGATTTCAAATCAAAATTAACTTCCCCGACTCAAGCAGAAGTTGTCGGGGATCTTGGTTGGATATCAGTTGAGAGTTAGGCAAATAGCCCTGCTGGATTAGCTGTTGTAGTCAAGATATTTTCTAGCAAAGTAGGTGATAGATTGGGATTGGCACTTAAAATCAAAGCAGCAGTTCCCGCTACATGAGGAGCAGCCATTGATGTCCCAGTTTTAGTTTCATATCGGTCAAAATCAGATGTGGAATAAACATCTACTCCTGGTGCAACTACATAATCGATCGGTAAACTACCAGCATCGTTAGAAAAATTAGCGATAATATTATTGCGATCGACTGCGCCAACAGTAATGCCAAAATGAGTAGCATAACGACCGGGATAAGTAGTGGCAAAACCATTATTATTTCCGGCTGCTGAAACAACAACAACACCTTTTTCCACAGCATATTTAATAGCTTCTGCTGTTTTGGGAAAAGACGAAGAACCACCCAAGCTTAAGTTGATTATATTTGCCCCGTTATCAGCAGCATAACGAATTCCCGCCGCAATATCTTCATCAAAAGCTCCCCCATTTAACACTGTATCGAATACGTTTACTGGCATAATTTTGGCATTAAAAGCTACTCCTGTTGCACCAAAATCGTTATTTTCTGCGGCAATTATTCCTGCTACATGAGTACCGTGTCCATCTAAATCTATGGGAAGGTTATCGTCAAAGACAAAATCCCAACCGCGAATATCATCAATATAACCATTGCGATCGTCATCAATTCCGTTTCCCGCAATTTCATCTACATTAACCCAAATATTGTTATCTAGGTCAGGGTGGAAGTAGTCAACTCCAGTGTCTATAACTGCCACGACAATTCCCTGTCCAGTGTAACCTTTTTGCCAAACTTCTGGAGCTTTGATCGCATCCAATCCCCAATTATCACCACCTAAATTGGCAACATCTGGAAAAGTGCTTTGTCCAGTTGCTTTAGCGACGGCGGCGGCGGCATTTAATAGACCATATCCGAATGTAGTATTAAAAGAAAATGGGGAATATTTACGTCTTTCAGCCAAACCATTAACTAACAAATGTTCCCATAACTGACGGTTACTTAAAGAGGCTAAATCACGATTGCTAGACTTATAAAAATTGAGGTCAACAAAGGGGGAAAATATGCGTCCTTCATTGATACCAGACTGGTATAAATGGTCAAATAACTGGCGATTATTTAAAGTAGCTAAATCGCCATTACTCGCTTGATAAAATTTGAGGTCGATAAATCTAGAAAAAGCTCGTCGTTCATTCAAACCAAAAGTAGCGAAGTGTTCTAAAAGTTTCGGTTTACTAAAGTTTAATCTGGCTAAGTCAGGGTTACTATCTTCGTAGAATTTTAGGTCTACAAAGGGTGAAAATCTCCGCCCTTCTGACAAACCCAAATTAGCCAAATGGTTGAAAAGTTCGGGATTTCCTAAGTTTCTTAGATCGCGGTTACTAGAGCGATAAAAATTTAAGTCGATGAAGGGTGAAAACGATCGCCCCTCTGCTATGCCAGCATTTCTCCAGTGTGCAAAAGCTTGTTGATTGTTCAAGCTAGCTAAATCGGGATTCTGAAATCGATAAAAATCAGCGTTAAATAGACTATTTAGCGCAGTGGAAGTAGACATAGATGATTCCCTCAAGAATTGACTAAAAAGCAAGTTGTAAATCTTGACTTAATCTCTAATATGTCTGAAGGAATGTTACTTATGCAGTTTGCTCTTCCAAATCTACTATTAATATTTTTTATGCAGTCAAAACTTATGTAGCTGTTGCTGTGTCACACCACAAAATGAAATGCGATCGTCGTTCTAATTACCAAAACATTGAGACTCGATCGCGCTTAAGCAATTATTAACAAATTTTTTTATTTCGTCAATGCACAGCTTTTATTTTGTGAATAAATTTAATTACAATTAACGTATTCTGCTATACTTTATGATTTTTTGCTAAGACTATGAATAATAATTGGCTATTTCGGGTTAATGGGGAAAAATGTTCATTATTGTTACAAACTAGGGAAACGGTGCGTTAGGCACGGGAACTTATTTATGGGTTGAAATGCTGAATTTATCGCCCGTGCCTAACACACCCTACATTTAAATAAGATTTTGTTATCACCATAAATCCGGGAGAGCCTAATAATT
>NZ_JBHFNQ010000257.1:0-73914 GCF_041929345.1 Floridaenema aerugineum BLCC-F46 | reverse complement strand
GTTGTTGCGCATTAGCGCACTTACCGATATCGCTAAATCGCAAAAAAGTAACCGGTTTTTATTAAATTTTTAACAGTGGATAAATTAAAATGGTAATTTTTTTATGGGTATTTTATTTGTATATATAAAAATATTTATTTGTTGTTTTTTGTTTGCTTTTTTGCTTTTTTCTTTTTTGTTCAAATGCCCAACAACGTACCCGGTTTTAAGTAACTTGTAACCAGTGAATCATTTCTAATGGTAATTCTTTTCTGGTTCTTGTAGTTGGATCGATACAAATATGTCTGGTAATTGCTTTAGATATTATCTCGTTTTCTGGGGTGATAATTTGATAGTTGATTTCAAATTTTTGGGGGTTTAATTGGTTAGGTGATAGGTTGATTGATATGCGATCGCCACAAAACATCGGACGCAAAAAGTCAACACTAGCATGAACAATGGGAATAGCAAAATCATTGTTTCTAAAAAATAGCTGAAGATTAATGTTAGATACATTTAGGGATTCTTCATAAGCTTCATGGCAAATTGCTAAAACATTGGCAAAGTAAACAACGCCAGCTGCGTCAGTGTCTTGAAAGCGGATAGTACGATTATAAGTAAAGGGCATATTTTCAGCCTAACCTTAATAACCTCAAGAAAGCTAAATATAAAACTTTGACTCTCTCCCGACAACAAAAACCCGGTTTCTGGGATTTGGGTGTGCAGTTAATAGTAAATTAATAGAGAGAAACCGGGTTTTTAACATTCAGGAAATTTTGATTTATAGAGAATTTCTCGGACACAAAGTATCCAACAATAGATCTGGATCAAGAGTTTTATCTAACCTGGTATTTTTAGTTAAAAAAACCATCCTTTTGCCTTGGTAAATTAAGATGGGTGGCTGGTTAGCATTACTATTGTAAGCACTTATTTGGGAGAACAAATTACCTAAATTTCCCGCTCGGTTTCTAATACTTAATACGCCATTTCGACTACCAAAAGGCCCTGAAGGATTGCAAATAGAATTACTAGCGGTGCGATCGCTAGAAACTAAACCGACGAATGTACCACCGTTACCCATTAAATAGGCATTACCGTCTAATTGGGGAATTATTTGTAAAATTCGCTGATTATTTGCTACTAATATTTCCTGGGAGTTTCTAGTTGTTGCTGTTGGCGTAAAGGAAACAGCCAGGACTTGAACTGACATCAAAGCCAAGGTTTGAACTGCTAATAATGGGGAAGTCAAGCCTACAAAACGTAAGAACTGAATCATATTTTCTACTTAAAAGTAAGTTATGTTGCTTAATTCAATATTCGCAAAATATTTAGTTGTTAGCAATTATTGTAATTTAACTGTAAGGTTTTGGGAAGCTCATAAACAAAAAACCCCTCTTTCGAGGGGTTTCATCAGGGTGCATCTACTGTACTTTTATTAAAGCCTGAAGTTACTATTGCTTGGTTCACACTTTTGGGTGAAGTTTGGTTACTTTGGGGAGTGTAAAGCTTTGTCTGATTTTTGGCAGTTTAGCGATCGCAATCGATTAATCGCCGCTGCTAACTCAAATTTGCGGAAAACTGCCAAATCTCCTTGCGGGAAACGAGTCAAAATATCCAATCCTCTCGACTCGATATCTGCCATAATTTGATTAAGAATTTCGGGCAAAGTAGCAGTTTTATTCGCATATTCTCGAACTGCATAAACCATCGCTTCTGCGATCGCCCTCGACTGTGCTTTATCTACTATTTGTTCCACAGCAGATAAGTCAATATCTTCGCCGCCAAATACCATTTCGTCAACATCTCTGACTTTTAATCTTACTTGTTTTTGACGATAGCTAGGATCGATCGTTTCAGGAATTGGAATGCGTGGCATAATTTGACCGAACTTTTCCCCACCTTCAGCTTGTCTTTGGTTAGCATATTGATTGGCGATTTCTTTAGCTTTTGCGGTCACATCTTGCGGCTGAAAATTTTGCATCGCCATCACTGTATCTGCGACTTCAAAATAATCACCGCTACCGCCCATTACTAAGATTGAAGACACATTATAATCGGCGTACAATTGCCGGACTTTATCAATAAATGGGGTGATTGGTTCTTGATTTTTGGCGATTAACGCTTGCATTCTTTGGTCACGAATCATGAAGTTTGTAGCGGCAGTATCTTCATCTATTAATAATACTTTGCTTCCCGCTTCTAAAGCTTCCATAATATTCGCAGCTTGGGAAGTGCTACCACTGGCATTCGTGGTTGAAAAGTTAGTGGTTGAACGGTCTTGAGGCAAGTTACTAATAAATGGCGAAATGTCAACGTTAGCAACAGATCTACCGTCTTCAGCACGAATTTTTACTGCGGCTGGATTCGTAACTACAAACTCTCTACCATCATCGGGAATGTGATTATAAATTCCTACTTCTATCGCCCTTAATAAGGTAGATTTGCCGTGATATCCGCCGCCAACAATTAGGGTTACACCTGCGGGAATTCCCATACCAGTAATTAAACCTTGATTGGGACGATCGAATGCAACTTTCAAAGATTCTGGGGATTGAAAAGCGATCGCACTTTCCGCCAAAGGTCGATCGTCAACTCCACTACGCCGAGGTAGAATCGCCCCATCAGCAACAAAAGCCACTAACCCCTTATTTACTAATTCCTGTCTTAGCCAATCTGCATCTTCAACAGTTTCTACATGACGTTGAATTTTCTTAGCATCTAAACGCTGATATTTAAGTGCTAAATTCACAAGTTGCGGGACTTGATCGCCAAGCATTTCGATCGCTTGATAGCCTAAAATTCTCCGTCCGCCAGCAGGTAATCCCACTACAAAACGCACTTCGACAAATTCGTTATTTATAATTACAGAATTACGCTCTAAAACTTCTTGACCGACTGGTAAAATAGAAATTAATCCACTATTTCCAGTACCTCTTTTTTGCTTAAACTTCTGAGTACAAACATCAAAATATCGAGTTAAATAATCTCGTAAAGCGATTTCTCGGCTTTTAGTTTGGTAAAGTTCCGCTGGAAATTTAGCGACAGTCATTGGAACTTTAACTCGAATGTGACTGGGACTAGCAAAAGGATCGCCTTGTACGCGATCGATTATCAAAGTAAAATCCGCAAAATCGTAACTTCCTTGTATATCTTGGTAAGCTTTGTATCCACGTCCATCTAATCTGATTAACTCTTGGCGCAGTCTTTCTTGGTTAGCCATAATTAAAAGAAATCTTTAACAAAAGATGTGTCAGTCCGAATCTTGGGCGAAAGCGAGAATATGTTCGGCGATTATTTGTGGTTGTTCCAGTTGCGGTGCATGACCACAATCTTTAATCCATATTAGTTTACTATGGGCAATATCTCGCTGAAATTTCTTAGCATCTTCTGTTCCCAATGTTTCATCCGACTCGCCCCAAAGGATGAGAGTTGATTTATCAATCTGGGCAATTTTATCACCTAACCAATTGTAGCCGCCACTTTTAGTAAAACTAATCATTGCTTCTACCCATCTGGGCATTTCAATATGTAATGTAACAGATTTAAGGGCTAATGAATCAGCAGAATTACTATTAATCAGTTTAACTAGATTTAAGGCTTGAAGTTTGCGTTGTCGCCAATATTCTACTGCTAAGTAATCGTAGGGAGGAAAGAGATATTTTCCGAAAGGGAAACTCCCCGAATAACCAACGCTGTCAACTAATATTAACTTTTTTACTGCTTGGGGATAGGTAATAGTAAAATCAATTGCTGCTGCACCTCCCAGCGAACAACCTAACAAAATCATTGGTTGATTTATGAGAGTTTTCCAGCAAGAGTAGAGATGAGTTTTAATAGTAGCTGGATTGAAATTAACGCCTTTAATTCTATCTGTAAATCCGAAACCTAATAAATCGATCGCCCAAGTTTCATTTTTAGCAGCTAGTAAAGGTAACAGGCGATAAAATTCCAACAGCGAACTATCAAAACCATGTAATAACAAAATGGGAATTCCACCTTTACCTGCTTGGATATATGCTGTCGAGATTGGTTGTTTAGTTAAAGGTGTGGCGATCGCTTTTTGCTGAATTTTTTCTCGTAGTTGAGTGACTGCATCTTGGGTAAACATTTTCGTTGTGCGATCGCTTCCTATTCATTTTACAAGAATTTCCTTTGATTATTCATTTCTGTTACCAAGCACTGCCATAATAACAATGTAGTCATGGTGACAAAACACTTTTATGCCGATTATCCATAAAATAATTGAAGTAGAAACTAGCGAAGGAATCAGCATTTTTAATATTACACCCCTAATTGATGAATTCCTGCAACATACAGGGATAAAAAACGGTCAAGTTTTAGTTTTTTCTCGACACACAACCACAGCTTTAGCTATCAATGAGAACGAAGAAAGATTGTTGGAAGATGTGAAAGTATATTTACGAAAATTAGCCCCAGAAACAGACAAATATTTGCATAATGATTTACATTTGAGAGTTGTACCAGAAGATGAACCAATGAACGCCCATTCTCACTTAATGTCGATGACTTTAAGTACTAGTGAAGTAGTACCAATTGTTGAAGGGAAATTAGCTTTAGGTACTTGGCAATCTGTGCTATTTTTTGATTTAGATGGGCCGAGGAAAAGGACAGTTTTTTTGCAAATTATTGGGGAATGAGGGACTGGGGACTGGGAAAATTGTGAATTGTAGGGGTGAGTTTAGCAGATAATACTGTAATCCCAGCATAAGAATTAACTGAGATTTTGCACCTGTAGTCTTAGCCCGCCTGCGAATCAATTCGCAGGCTAATAGCTCAAGTCCATTTTAATGGACTGAAAGTGTTTAAATACTAATACCAATTCTCTATGAAGATGCGCTTAATTAACCCCACCCCAAACCCCTCCCCGTCTACAGGGAGGGGCAATGATTAAGCTCAATTTTACAGAGAATTGGTATTATATTTAGTCCTCTTTAGAGGACTTTCGCTATTAGCCTGCGAATTGATTCGCAGGCGGATTTTGGGACTGGTGCAAGATCTAAAATTAAAGCAAAACTCGCCCTCTTACCCCCTGTTTCCTTTGAATCAAAAACTCATCTGTGGATGAATCAATTGATAACCTGCTTGTTTGATTTTTTGATTAGATACCTTAGCATTGTAAGGGCGGTTACTCTTTTGGGAAGCATCCCAAGAAACTTTGGGTAAATTGTGGGTTTCAAATAGGCGATCGAGCAATTCTCGGCTAGGCAAATAAGCATCATTTACTAAGTTGTAAACACCTGCTAATTGATGCTTTCTGGCAAATTCGATCGCACCCACAATATCATCTAAATGAATCCAATTTGTAGTATCTTCCCCATCCCCCGGACGAGTTGTACCAGCAGCCCTACCAAATATTTTTAGTAGTTCTCTATTTGGGCCAAAAATTCCGCCTAATCTGAGAATACAAACCTTGAGACGATCGCTAGATGCTGAAAGTAAAATTTGTTCAGTTTCCGCTAAAATTTGCCCATTTGTGGTAGTAGGTGAAAGCGGCGTTGATTCCTCTACCCATTCGCCATTTTTATCGCCGTAAACCGAGTAAGTTCCAGTATAAATAAGATGCTTGATGCTAGAATTTGCTTGGAAAAGCGGAACTAGAGTTTTGGCAGTATGTAAATAAGTTTCTTCATAAGTATTTGCTTTTTTTGCGCCCACACTCAACAAGATAACTTCTTGATTTTGGAGGACTTTTTTCAAACCTTCCGAGTCATTTCCGCGAACTACAAAAACCTTTTGAGAAACTGCTTCTAATTCGTTAACTCGTTCAGGATTAGTTGTAGTTGTAGTCACAGAAAAACCCAAATCTTTTTGCCAAAGACGGGCAACATTATAACCAACATAACCACAACCAATGATAGCAATATTCATCAGCAATCTTATCCTTATCTACGTTGTGAGGTACACAGATCCCCGACGAAAGCAGAAGTTGTCGGGGATCTGGCTTGAATTAAGCTGAAAAACTATTAGCAACTCGACGTTCTAAAGGCAATTCAATGCGATCGCCAGGTTTAGGTTCCAAAACCTTAGTTGCCAAATTATTTTCTGCCAACTTAGCCCGAAACTCTTCTGTAGTTCCCACAGCTTTTAAGAATTTTAGCAGTAAACCATCAAATTCGATATCACCGCCTGCCGCTGTGGGTAACATTACTTGTGGTTTAACCATTTGGGCAACTTCTAAAGCACTTTTTGTTCCTTTAATAATTGAGCCAACTAAAGGTAAAGCTAGGTCGATTATTGGGGTAATTACCACATCAATTGGCGCAACTTCTTTTAAAGTTGGAGAATGAGTACCGTGAGGCTCATAATATACAGTAAAACCGCTTTCTAACTCCTTCAATAAGTAGCCATTCTCTAAAGTAGTTGGGCCAATGGGAGAGCCTGGAACCGCTTTAATTTCTACGCTATTATTTAAGTTAAAAGTTTCTCCGTGAGTTAGGGCTTTTACTTGCTGATAACCCAACTCTTGCACTACCTTAGCGGCGCTCTTAGAACCGATAACAGGAATGTTACGGTTGAGTTGTTTCAGAGTTGCTGGGTGTGCGTGGTCTTCCAAGCCTTGAGAGAGTAGAATTAAGTCAATGTGTTCGGGAATTTGGCGATCGCTTTTCCGCGAACCTTTAAACAACCATTCCTGATTACCAAATACTAACGATCCCACCAACCAAGGGTCAACTAAAATTTTCTTACTACCTATTTCAATTAACCAAGAATTACTGTCCAGCCAGGTCAGATACATAGTAACTTTTCCGATAACACCTTTTTTTATTTTAGGCATATATTACGTTATGTTAACTTGGTGCGCTCGTCTCAATTCTGGCACCCTTCCGCTATCTGGGTGTATTTAAGGTGTAAAACAAAACTGAAATACTGTTGAGAATTACCTAACAAAGGCACTCAGCACATAAAGGAACCCCTTACCAGGGGACACTAAGAGGAGAAGAGTAAAAAAATTGATTATGTGTAGTCAGTTGCACATTAACAGTTCAGTAATTTTCCCATTTAAATTCTGCATTTTTGTAATATTGAAGACTCATTCTTAGGGAATAGGCTTGGCAGCAAGTTTAAATCAAGAGAGATAGAATGAATGCAGTGAGTTAAATAGAAAGGAAATGATTTATAGTTTTCCAAGATATTTCCCCAAACTCAACTGAAAAAGTTCAACTTGCTTTGCACAAAAAAAAGCAACTAACCAAGTACAATCAACCAGCAATTAACTTACCATAAGTATCTCTTATTGCTCGCAGTGGTTGCCCTGAAAAAAATGAAATCTGCTAGAATAAATCAAGAAGCAGTAAAGGTTGCAAAAGGTTTAACGATGAATAAAAGTTCAACTGCAACTAGCCAAATTCAGAGCCGAATATTAGTAGAATTACTGCATTGGAGATGTGAAAAACTAAAAGCTTTACCCTTCATTCAAGTAGGTAGTTGAAATTCTTAAGAAATCAGAAAAATTAGCTGTGTTCTTGAGGTTGGAAGATAAAGTAAAGTATCTTCGTTTCCGCCAAGTAAGAAGGAATTGTCCATAGTAGTTTGATTCAGTTTAGTTTCCAGAAAATTTACTTTAGCTTCATCCTCTTGGGTGAACCAATCAGAGGAAGTTCTGAAAACAGCATGAAACATATCATACAGGTATCAACTAAAGAGATTGCATCAGGCACTACAAAAGACACCAGCTAAATTTTAAGGAAATCTTTCAATTAGGTATATACCGGAATCAAGCAAAAACAGTAATACTAAAAACTGACTACTTAGTATTTTCTAATCTCAAAGGTTTTCTGCAATACAAAACTCTCAAGATTGAATCAATTAGATTTGAGACATTGCCCAGAGGTAGCCATGAAAGTCACAAATAATGAAGAACTAGAGCAACTTATCCAACGAGTCAAAGCCGCGCAAAGAAAATACGCGACTTACACTCAAGAACAAGTTGACACCATATTTAAGAAAGCCGCACTAGCAGCTAATACCGCACGTATCCCCCTGGCAAAAATGACAGTAGCCGAAACGGGAATGGGTGTAGTTGAAGATAAAGTGATCAAAAATCACTTTGCATCCGAAATTATCTACAACAAATACAAAGGTGACAAAACCTGCGGCGTAATTGAAGAAGACAAAGCATTTGGGATTCAAAAAATTGCCGAACCAGTAGGGATTTTGGCAGGTATTGTTCCCACAACCAACCCGACTTCTACCGCAATTTTCAAAGCTTTAATTGCGCTGAAAACCCGCAACGCGATTATCTTTTCTCCTCACCCCCGGGCGAAAGATTGCACGATCGAAGCAGCAAGAATCGTTCTTGATGCAGCCGTTGCAGCGGGAGCACCAGATGATATTATCGGTTGGATTGATGAACCTACCGTGCCACTTTCGCAAGCGTTAATGCAGCATCCTGACATTAACTTGATTTTAGCTACAGGTGGCCCTGGAATGGTACGGGCGGCTTACTCTTCAGGACACCCATCTTTAGGAGTTGGTGCCGGAAATACTCCAGCATTAATCGATTCTTCTGCTCACTTAAAAATGGCAGTTTCCTCGATTATTCTGAGTAAAACTTTCGATAATGGCATGATTTGTGCCAGCGAACAATCAGTGATTGTCGTCGATGATGTTTATGAAGAAGTCAGATCAGAATTTATCGATCGCGGTGCATATTTCCTAACTCCAGAAGAACGGGAAAAATTTGCCAAATTAATCATCGTCAACGGAAGATTAAACGCGGATATTGTCGGACAACCTGTTAGCAAATTAGCAGAATTAGCCGGAGTTAATCTTCCCGAAGATACCAGAGTCATCATTGGTGAAGTTGAGAAAATCGGTACAGATGAACCTTTCGCTTTTGAAAAACTCTCGCCAATTTTGGCAATGTATCGCGCCAAAGACTATGAAGATGCGGTAGAAAAAGCCGAACAATTGGTATTATTTGGAGGCAGAGGACATACCGCAGTTCTTTATACTTCACCTTCCAATGTTGAACATATCAAATGGTTTGAAGACAAAGTACAAACTGCCCGGGTTTTGATTAACACACCATCTTCGCAAGGTGCGATCGGAGACTTGTACAACTTCCGTCTCGATCCATCATTAACATTAGGTTGCGGAACTTGGGGCGGTAACTCAATTAGTGAAAACGTCGAACCAAAACACCTGCTAAACATCAAAACTGTAGCAGAACGACGGGAAAATATGTTGTGGTTCCGCGTCCCACCAAAAATCTACTTTAAGTATGGCGCATTGCCAGTAGCAATTAGAGAATTAGCCGGAAAACGTCGCGCATTTATTGTTACTGACAAACCATTGTATGACTTGGGAGTTACCAATTCTTTAGAAGAAACATTGGATGAAATCGGCTTAAAATATGATGTCTTTTATGATGTCGAACCCGATCCTTCTTTAGAAACAGTGCAACGTGGTTTAGCACTGATGAATACCTTCCAACCTGATGTAATTATTGCGATCGGTGGTGGTTCCCCGATGGATGCTGCAAAAATTATGTGGTTGTTGTACGAACATCCAGAAATCGAATTTGAAGGTTTGGCAATGCGGTTTATGGATATCCGCAAACGGGTTTATGAACTGCCACCTTTAGGCGATAAAGCAATTATGATTTCTGTTCCTACCACATCGGGAACTGGTTCAGAAGTCACACCATTTGCAGTTGTTACCGATCGCCGCACCAACATCAAGTATCCTTTGGCAGATTACGCTTTGACACCAACAATGGCAATTGTTGACCCAGAATTGGTGTTAAATATGCCCAAGAGACTAACAGCTTACGGTGGTATTGATGCGTTAACTCACGCTTTAGAAGCCTTCGTTTCTGTGTTAGCTTCGGAATACACCAACAGTTTAGCTTTAGAAGCAATTCGCTTACTGTTTAAGTATCTGCCAAGTGCTTACAAAAATGGTGCTAGCGATCCGAAAGCGCGGGAAAAAGTACACTACGCTGCAACAATGGCAGGGATGGCATTTGCTAACAGCTTCCTGGGAATTTGTCACTCAATGGCGCACCAATTGGGAGGAGTATTCCATGTTCCTCACGGTTTAGCTAATGCTTTGATGATTTCTCATGTAATCAAGTACAATTCTACTGATGCACCTTTCAAACAAGCTACTTTCTCACAATACAAATATCCTAATGCGAAATGGCGTTATGCCCGGATTGCTAGCTATTTAGGATTACCGGGAGAAACAGATGAAGAGAAAGTTAATAGTTTGATTGCAGCGGTGGAAAGTTTGAAACGTGAGTTAGATCTTCCTACCTCGATTAAAGAGGCGATCGCAGGAACTCCTCAAGAGTTCTATGCCAAGGTGGAACATTTAGCAGATCAAGCATTTGACGATCAATGTACAGGTGCTAATCCTCGTTATCCGTTAATTACTGATTTGAAGCAACTTTTGGAAGATGCTTATGAAGGTGCTCCAGTGGTTGATGAAAGTCTGTTTTCTAGTAACGGAAATGGTAATGGTCATGCGATCGGTTTAGCAGATGTGAAAGCTGATCCGCAACCTGTGGTTTAGGGATTGGAAATGACAGGCAAGATGCCTGTCCTACAAGATTGGGGATTGGGAAAACTGAAGAATAAGGGTTTTTTCCCTATCCCCTTTCCCGATAATACTCAATCTGTTTGCTTGAATCTTTTTTTTATTGAACCACAGAGACGCAGAGGACACAGAGGAAGAAAGAGGAGAGAGTATAAACGCAGATAAAATACTATTTACCCTACAAAAAATCTTTATCTACATCTGTGTTTATCTGTGTTTATCTGTGGACATCTGTGGTTAAAAATCAAAATCTCTCCATCCCACAGTCAAGTTATATCTACTATCTGCGTTCATCTGCGGTTCAAAATTAACTCTTCGGATCAATTAAACAAGTTTCGACTCCTGTCTTAGCGACAGAATTTTAGAATGGTTGCAATTCCAGTCAAAGAAAACATTTCACTTACAGATCCTCAAAACAGCAAAGGTATTCGTGAAGAATGGCAAGGTTTTACTTCTGGTAAATGGACTGAAGAAGTAAACGTTAGAGATTTTATCCAAAAGAATTACACGGTTTATACTGGAGATGCTTCCTTTTTAGCTAATGCAACTGAACGCACTACAAATTTGTGGGCGAAAGTTTGCGATTTAATGAAGCAGGAACGGGAAAAAGGTATCTTAGATGTTGATACTAAAGTTCCTACCAGTATTACCGCCCATGCGCCTGGTTTTCTCGACAAAGATTTAGAACAAATTATTGGTTTCCAAACTGATAAACCGCTGAAAAGAGCTATCATGCCTTTTGGTGGAATTCGAGTTGTGAAAAAATCTTTGGAAGCTTACGGATATCAACTCGATGAAGGTACTTGGGAGACTTTCACCAAATATCGCAAAACCCATAATGACGGCGTTTTTGATGCTTATACTCGCGAAATGCGGTTAGCCAGACACTCTGGTATTATTACAGGTTTGCCCGATGCTTATGGTCGGGGACGGATTATTGGTGATTACCGTCGAGTAGCATTATACGGTGTCGATCGCCTAATCACCGACAAACAAGAACAATTGAATTCTTTAGAATTTGATGCAATTGTAGAAACTGTAATTCAACTACGGGAAGAGATTAGCGAACAAATTCGATCGCTAAAAGAACTCAAAGAAATGGCGGCTAACTATGGTTTTGATATTAGCCGTCCCGCAGCAAATGCGAAAGAAGCGGTACAGTGGACATACTTCGCTTATTTAGGTGCAATTAAAGAACAAAATGGCGCAGCGATGTCATTAGGAAGAGTTTCAACTTTCCTGGATGTTTATATTCAACGCGACTTAGAAAAAGGCACTTTAACCGAAGTAGAAGCACAAGAATTAATCGACCATTTTGTAATGAAATTACGGATGGTGCGTTTCTTACGTGACCCTGCTTATAATGAGTTATTCTCTGGCGATCCAGTTTGGGTGACAGAAGTAATTGGTGGTGTTAGTGAAGATGGTCGTCCTTTAGTTACGAAAAATAGCTTCCGCTTCTTACATACACTATACAATTTAGGCCCTGCACCGGAACCAAACTTAACAGTTTTATGGTCGCTTCGTTTGCCGGAAAACTTTAAGAAATACTGCGCTCAAGTGTCGATCGATACGAGTTCGATCCAATACGAAAATGACGATTTAATGCGTCCAAACTACGGCGATGATTACGGTATTGCTTGCTGTGTTTCCGCGATGAGAATTGGCAAACAAATGCAATTCTTTGGGGCGCGAGTTAACTTAGCTAAATGCTTACTTTACGCAATTAATGGCGGAAAAGATGAAAAAGCTGGCGATCAAGTTGGCCCTGCTTTAGCACCAATTACCTCAGAATATTTAGACTATAACGAGGTAATGGCGAAGTTTGATTTGATGACAGATTGGTTAGCGAAAGCTTACATCAATACCTTGAACGTCATCCATTATATGCACGATAAATATTGCTACGAAAGGTTAGAATTTGCCTTGCACGATCGCGATATTTTGAGGACAATGGCTTGTGGTATTGCTGGGTTATCTGTCGTCGCCGATGCTTTTTCTGCTATTAAATATAGTCAGGTCAAAGT
The DNA here is from genome assembly GCF_041929345.1 of Floridaenema aerugineum BLCC-F46. Classification (NCBI taxonomy): domain Bacteria; kingdom Bacillati; phylum Cyanobacteriota; class Cyanophyceae; order Aerosakkonematales; family Aerosakkonemataceae; genus Floridanema; species Floridanema aerugineum. Next base: position 61,345 of record NZ_JBHFNQ010000257.1, on the reverse strand, counting down.
AATTCGCAACGAAACAGGTTTAGCAGTAGATTACGAAGTTGAAGGAGACTATCCCAAATACGGCAATAATGACGATCGCGTTGATAGTATTGCGGTAGACTTGGTGAAGAATTTCATGAACAAAATCCGCAAACAAAAAACTTATCGAAATGCGGTTCCAACTCAATCAATTCTCACCATTACTTCTAATGTAGTTTACGGCAAAAAGACCGGAAATACGCCCGACGGAAGGAAAGCTGGCGAACCTTTTGCCCCTGGTGCAAACCCCATGCACGGAAGAGATACAAAAGGTGCGATCGCCTCATTAGCTTCCGTTGCTAAACTACCTTATGAACACGCCCAAGATGGGATTTCTTACACATTCTCGATCGTACCTCAAGCATTAGGAAAAACCGCAGAAGCAAAAACCATTAACTTAGTCGGAATGTTAGATGGTTACTTCCACGATGGCGGTCATCACGTTAATATTAACGTTTTCGATCGGGAAACTTTGCTTGATGCGATGGAACATCCAGAAGCATATCCCCAATTAACAATTCGGGTTTCTGGTTATGCAGTGAACTTTATTAAGTTGACTCGCGAACAACAATTGGATGTGATTAGTCGGACTTTCCATGAGCACGTTTAATTGATAATAAGGTGGGCTGCGTTTTAGCCCGCCCGGAAATCAATTTCCGGGCTAATAGCTAAAGTCCATTAAAATGGACTGAAAGAAAGCTTTTTAATACTAAGTATTTAGTCCTCTTTAGAGGAGTTTAGCTATTAGCCTGCGAATTGATTCGCAGGCGGATTTTGGGACTCGTGCAAGATCTGAGCCTGCGTCTGAAGCGGTTCAAAAACTCTTCTTTCTTCCTTCGCGCCCTTCGCGTTCTTCGTGGTTCAAAAAAAATGACCTCAACTCACCACCCACCACTCCCCAACCTCCACTCCACCCAAAAAGGTCGCATTCACTCAATAGAAACCTGCGGAACAGTTGACGGCCCCGGCATCAGATTTGTTATCTTCACCCAAGGATGTTTATTACGTTGCCAATATTGCCACAACCCCGACACCAGAAACCCCTGCGGAGGTCAAGAAACCACCGTCGATGAATTAATCTCAGAAATTCAAAAATATCGTTCTTACATGAACTTTTCCGGCGGCGGAGTTACCATCACAGGCGGCGAACCATTACTACAACCAGAATTTGTTCGGGAAATCTTTCGCCGTTGCAAAGAGTTAGGAATTCACACCGCCTTAGATACCTCTGGTTTTCCCGATTTCAACGCCTCAATTCCCGTTTTAGATTACGTCGATTTAGTATTACTAGATATCAAATCCTTTAAACCAGCAATCTATCACGAAGTTACCAAGGTTTCCATTGAACCAACCTTAAAATTTGCGCGACATCTCAACGAAATTAACAAACCAACTTGGATTCGTTTTGTATTAGTTCCCAACCTCACCGATGATGCAGAAAACGTCGAAGGGTTAGCCAAATTTATTTCTACATTAAATTGCGTGGAAAAAGTCGAAATCCTACCTTTTCATAAAATGGGCGAATACAAATGGGAACAAATGGGTTATGAATATCAGCTAAAAAATACTGAATCACCGACCCCAGAACAAGTAGAATCGGTGATGAATACCTTTCGGAAATATGGGTTAAAAGTGCAGTAAGTAAGTAGATATAAATAAAGTGAAAACTTTGGCGGGCAGGATGCCCGCCCCACAAAAGTTACAGCTTTCTTGTGGGGTGGGCATCCTGCCCGCCCCATCCTTAAATAACTATTATCACTTTATTTATTTACACCTACTTAAAATCAACCGAAACGAGTAGACATAAACACAAATCTTGCCACGAATACAGCAGCTAAAATCCAAGTTGCGATCGACACTTCCCGCACTTTTCCTTGGAAGCTTTTAATTAGTGGATAGCTGATAAAACCAGCTGCTAAACCAGTGGCGATCGAATAAGTTAAAGGAATCAAAAAGATTGTCAAAAATGCTGGAATTGATTCTGCGGGATCTCCCCAACGAATACTAGTAATCGCAGACATCATTAACACCCCAGTAATTACTAAAGCAGGTGTCGTAGCATAAGGCGGAATTGCTTTAAAAATCGGGATGAAAATCATGGAAGCAATGAACAACAATGACACAACTAAAGCGGTAAAACCTGTGCGTCCTCCTACTTCTACACCAGCAGCAGATTCAGCGAATGTCGTAACAGTAGAAGTCCCCATAATTGCCCCTGCTGTTGTGCCAACTGCATCAGCAAGCAAAGCTTCATCTACCCGATCCATTTCGCCTTTTTCATTAACATAACCTGCCCGCAATCCCACACCAGCAAGCGTTCCCACTGTATCGAACAAATCCACGAATAAAAACACTAGCAAAACTGCAATAAAATCCATCCAATTGTTCGCATTTAATTGGGTGATTCCCAGGAATGCTTGTCCAAATAAATCTGTAGGAAATGCGGGGATTTCGACAATTCCTTGGGGCCAAGGGGTAACACCTAAAATCCACCCCAAAATTGCCGTTGCTAAAATTGCCCAAAGTAAAGCACCTTTAATCCGCCGCGCCATGAAAGCAGCGGCAATAAAAATACCAAGAATTGCCATTAAAGTTGCAGGTTCTTTTAAGTTACCAAAACCTGTTTTAGTAGCTTGATTAGCGACAATTATCCCTGCCCCGCCTACTTTTGGATCGCCCGATAATCCAATGTAAGCAATGAATAAACCAATCCCTACCGAAGTAGCAGATTTCATCACTAAGGGAATGGCGTTAACAATTTGTCGTCGGACACTGGTGAGAGTTAATGCAATAAAAATTAGCCCTTCACCTAATATTGCTGACAGTGCTAAACGCCAGTCAATTTTTAATGTTAAAACTACGGAATAGGCAAAGAAAGCATTTAATCCCATCCCTGGTGCCATCGCAAAAGGATAGTTGGCGTACAATGCCATTACTAAACTACCAATTGCTGTGGAAATAGCGGTGGCGACTACTAATTCTGTGAATAAATCTCTCGGTTGATTGAGAAAAATTGCATCGGATAAAATTAACGGGTTGACCACTAAAATATATGCCATTGTCATGAAGGTGGTCAGCCCTGCTAATATTTCCGTGCGAAAGTTGGTATGATACTTTCTAAATTGGAAAAATTTGGCGATCGCACCTTTCCATCCCGTCAATTCTGGTTCCTCTGGTGGTTCGGTCTGCCTTGTTAATTCTATGTCACTCAAATCATCCATATTTTTGCTCATTTCAACTACCTGAAACTTCTCCGAAAAGATTATATTAGAAAGTTTCAATCCTACTTCTTTGTTTACCAGAAAATTGTTACTTTAGACACATTACTGCATCATTGATATATTGTAAATTGTTCTATTCGCCGCTAATAATTACTCTTAACTAAATCAGAAAATGTCTACTATTTCCCTACAAACAGAACCTTACAGTACATCCTTGAAAGCGATTAGAGGTAGTTTTCTTGATTTTATCGAAGATCCCTTTTTTGTCCCGGACGAATTAGAAAGCGCCCGCTATATCCCTGATGGTTTACTAATTTTGGAAAATGGTTACATTAAAGAATTGGGTGAATATGAACAACTGAAAGATAAATACGCAGCAATACCAATAACTGCTTATCCCGACTGCTTAATTATGCCCGGATTTATTGACACCCACATTCATTTTCCCCAAACGGAAATGATTGCTGCTTACGGCGAACAACTTTTAGAATGGTTGAATAAATATACTTTTCCTGTTGAAGGTAAGTTTAAAGATAAAGATTATGCTCAAAAAATTGCCTCTTTCTTTTTGGATGAATTAATTAAAAATGGGACGACTACAGCTTTAGTTTTTGCTGCGGTTTTTCCCCAATCAGTTGAGGCTTTTTTTGCAGAAGCAAGTCGGCGCAATATGCGAATGATTTCCGGTAAAGTAATGATGGATCGAAATGCGCCAGATTTTTTGCGAGATACTGCTGAAAGTTCATATCAAGACAGTAAAAAACTAATTCAAAAATGGCATAAAAATGGCAGGTTACTTTATGCTGTTACTCCTCGCTTTGCTGTTACTTCGACTGAAGAACAACTGGAAATGGCGAGAAAGTTGTTAGAAGAATTTCCTGACGTTTATTTACATACTCATTTATCAGAAAACGTCAAAGAAGTTGAATTAGTTGCTCAAATTTACCCAGAAAGTAAAGGTTATTTAGATGTTTACGATCGAGCGGGGTTAGTTAAAGAAAAATCAATTTTTGCTCACGGATTACAACTGCGAGATGATGAATTTCAAAGGTTATCTGAGGCAAAGTCGGCTATTTCTTTTTGTCCTACTTCTAACCTATTTTTAGGTAGTGGACTGTTTAAACTTTTTCAAGCTAAATCTATAGAAAATCCAGTGAAAGTTGGATTAGGTACAGATGTCGGCGGCGGCACGAGTTTTTCGATGTTACAAACCACAAATGAGGCTTATAAAATAATACAGTTACAAGGTGAAAAACTCTCATCATTTAAAGCCTTATTTTTGGCAACTTTGGGCGGTGCTAAATCATTATGTTTAGAAGATAAAATCGGCAATTTTGATGTAGGAAAAGAGGCTGATTTTATCGTTTTGGATTTGCAAGCAACTCCTTTAATGGCATTACGAAATTCCCAAACTCCCCCCGCGAAAACTAAAGCGGAAATTGCCGAAAAAGCATTCACTATGATGATACTTGGTGATGATAGAACGATTCGGGCAACTTACATTGCTGGCGAATTAGCATATAGCAAGAAAAACGTCAATTAAATAAAGGGAGAAAATCTGGGAAAGATGGCTTTCCGCTGCCAACCCTACCCGATTACCCGGAAAGCTATAGGATTTATTTATATAAATGTAAAAATGCTTCGGGAAAATATATACATTTGATAAATTATGTTAAGTTATGTTTTAATTCAATATTGGACTTTGAGGCAAAAAAATGCTTGTGGGTATTCTCAAGCCTTAAAGTTTTTCAACAAGAATATTCCAGGCGAAAAAAAGCTGATTATATGATGCGTAAAGTTTCTTTTGTCGGTACAGCATTGTTTGGTTTGGTTGCTTCCGCTGCTTTATTATCAAGCTGTGGTCAGAAAACCGAAACCCCCTCTTCTCCTGCAGCAAATTCTCCCAATCCTAGCGCTGTATCTCCTGTAGCAGGTTCTACAACTCCCAGCGCTGCTTCTCCCGTAGCCGACTCTTCGGTTAACACCGCGCCTACCGCCGCTGAGTCCACTGCTAGCAACGCCACACCTACTGTAGCAGCTTCCGCTTCTACTCCATCTGCTGATGCTACAACTGCTAGCACTGAAACTCCTGCTGCTTCTACCACAGATACCACTACCGCTGCTTCTCCGGCTGGAACTGCTGATTCTACAACAGCTAGCACTACTGAATCTCCGGCTGGAAGTGCTGATTCTACAACGGCGGCAACTGGTGCATCTGAATTAATTCCTGTGGCAACTTTTACAGAAATTGATGTTAACAAGGCAGGTAAAATTACTACTGAAGAGTTTGTCGCTTTCTACACTGAGAAAGCGGTTTCTGCTGACAAACTCAGCAAGGAAGATGCCCAGAAAAAGTTCAAGCAACTCGATAAAGATAGCGATGGTAGCTTGACTAAGGAAGAAGCGACTGGTCAAATGTAATTCATTTACTACATTTTTCTAAGCTTATTTTTAAATTGGACTTTGGAGTTTTTTCTGAAGTCCAATTTTTAGTACGTTGTTGCGCTTGGGCGCTATTCCCACTGAGCGCGGGAACAACGGACTTTTTGGGAGTAATTTTCTGAAGGGGAATTTCAGATAATGAGCTTTGAACTCTATCAGCAATTAGCGCATTTACTAACAAAAGGTGCAGCAGTTTTAGCTACTGTGACTAATATTAAAGGTTCGGTTCCTAGAGAAGTAGGTGCAAAAATGATTGTCTGCGCTGATGGTTCAATTATTAATACTATTGGCGGAGGTGCGGGAGAAGCTAAGGTGATTCGTCAGGCGTTGCAGGTGTTAGAAACTGGCGAAAAACAGTTTGTGGAAATTGATTTATCTGGTGCGCCGCAACGGGAAACTCAAGGTGTTTGTGGGGGGAGGATGCAAGTTTGGTTGGAACGTTGGGATGGGGAAAGTGCGATCGCTCTCTCCCAAAACATCCTACAATTACTTAAAGCTGGTCAATCTGTCACTTTAGTTACTCCCTTAACTCCTCACCAGCAGCCATATTTCCTAGATAATAATGCACCAATCCCGCAATTAGAAAATGCCTTTATTGAACAAATCAACCCACCACCGACTTTACTAATTATAGGTGCAGGTCATGTAGGAGAGCAATTAGCAAAGTTTGCTCATTTGATTGGTTTTGAAATTGCCATTCAAGATGACAGAACAGAATTTGCTAATGCAGAAAAATTTCCTCAAGCTAATCAGATTATCAACCAGCCAATTAGCTTAATTATTGATGATTTTGCTGCTTTTTCTCAATTATACGTCGCTTTGGTGACGCGAGGATATGTTTATGATTTGGAAGCTTTGCAAATTCTCTTAAATCGTGCTATTCCCTGTAAATATATTGGTATGATTGGCAGTGAAAAGCGAGTAAAACTGGTTTATCAAAACTTGCAGGAAGCGGGTATATCTCCCCAGTTACTAAAAAATATTTATGCGCCGATAGGTTTAGAAATTGGTGCTTTAACGCCCGAAGAAATAGCTGTTAGTATTTGTGCCGAATTAATTTTAGTGCGGCGTGGTGGTACAGGTAAATCAATGTCTGAAGGAATTAGAAAATTGTTAACCAAGCAAGCTTCTTACAATACCCTGTAAAAATTCTTAACCTTTTTGTTACTTACCCCAATACGTCACAAGTGCGCTATAATAGCTTCACGCCTCTCTTCGCACAGCATAGGACAACGAAGAAGCACACATCATAAAGATTACAGGCTGAAGAGAGGAAGTGAGGCCAAATTGTGGAAGTGCTGAAGTCGTGGTATACAGCAAAACTTGCCTAGACTGAGAAATTTAGTTAGGTAGAGTTACTGCTCAACTCCATATCATACTAACAGTTACCTATAAGTAACTATTAGTTCAATTCGCATATCATTTTCAAACATCGAGAATGGTACGTTGATATGGTGGCAAGAATACCAGCTTCAGCATATAGTTGGAAAAAGCTGTGGTTATCTTGGAGTTGTTGCGAAGTATCACTACTTACGAAGTCAATTTCCAGTCTGGGTAATAAGATAAATTCACCCAGAGGTACAAATGACACCACAGCAGAAAAAAGCTATTAAGATTCTGACCCAGTATGAACGTTTAGCGAATAAATTTGAGTTGCGACTATCATCCCAAAAAATTGCCGAACTCAACCTTTTGCGCGATAGTGGATTAATTAAGATTACTAATCTTCCGGCGCGTCTGCATGAAGAGTTTCCTGGGGAATTTCGTGAGTTAACGCTTGATGAAATTAGATCCTATGAAGAATGATATTATAAGGTATGAGCTTTTATACAGAATTCGATCAACTTAATGTCGAAGACTTAAAGCAACGCTTCTACGCTTCTCCACCGGAAGGAGAAGAATATGCTACTGTTTATTATCAAGAGATAGGGCAATTAATTCAGGAAAGAGGCGAAGAAGCCATAGATTTTCTGAAAAATGCCATCAAAACGGCAAATACTTCACAGTTGCAAGGTATTTTATTTGCTTTAAGTAACTCTCAACAAAAAGATGGAGATTTAAAAACTTTGCTACTCTCCTATCTTCAAGATCATCGCTCGATAATTGTGATGGAAGCTATTGACGCTTTAAGCAGATTAGGAGCAAAAGATACTTTAGATTATATATTAGCTTTACGCGAACATTCTTCGCCTTATGTAAGGGCGAGTGTGCTGCGTTTTCTGCGGCGTTGGTATCCAGAAATTGCTTTTAATTTACTTGTAGAAGCATTAAAAGATCCCGATTTTATAGTGCGCGAAAATGCGGCTGATGAACTTGGAGAATTGGAGATAACAGAAGCTATTGATTACTTAAATCCTTTAGTAAAAGATCCTCATCCCGATGTTCGCCAAGCTGCACAAACAGCTATTGAGATATTACAAGCTTAACTAAACTGGTAATTGCTTGCATTAATGTTTATAGATATTCCAGCATTGCAAGCGGAATTGGAATTTATTAAAAGAAATTTTTGTACATATAATTAATACATATCACCAGAAAAATGTTACCCTAGTATTGTTAGGCGAATTTTAGAGGAAATTATTATCGCTACAAAACAACTGATTAATCGGCAAATTAAATCCGCTCAGGTTCTTCTGATTGACCATGAGAATAACAACCTTGGTTTAACAGACACCCGTGAAGCCCTAAAACTTGCTGAAAGTGTAGATCTTGATCTGGTGATAGTCTCTGAGGGGAAAGAGATCCCAGTAGCAAAGATTTTGAACTTCGGTAAACATCAATACCAGCAGAAAAAACGTCAGCATTCTAGTGCAAGAACTACCGTTAAAGAAGTTAGGTTGCGTCCTAATATTGGTGAATCGGATTACACCTTGCGTATTACTAGAGCGATCGAATGGTTGGGAAAAGGTGATTCCGTCAAATTTCAGATACGTTTACGTGGACGGGAACATCAAAATCGCGATCGCGCCCTAGATTTGCTAGAAAGAATAGTTACAGACCTATCTCAAGCGGGTAAAGTTCAATCCTTGGATAAAGGGTCATTAATTGTGCAAATGGTTCCCGGTTAAACTAAATAATTCAACATCTTTTACACACAGGACTTACGCAAAGCCTAATTCCGTAGGGTGCGTTAACTAAGCGTGTAACGCACCATTCCACCATATTTAGCGTCGCTCCGTAAGTCCTGATACAGTTGTTGTAAGTTGCTAGTAAAAAAAGGGTCAGACAGAAATGCCTGAACCTTTTAAATTTATACTGGTCTATCTCTAGTGTCGCTTCGCACCCTACTTATAGAGGCTTTGCGTAAGTCCTAATTTAGTAGCGATTATTTCTACGTCCACCACCAAATGAACCACTGCGTTCTTCACGAGGTTTTGCTTTATTAACCTTTAAATCACGACCCATCCACTCTGCGCCATCAAGTGCTTCAATGGCAGCGGCTTCTTCAGCATCGGCACTCATTTCCACGAAACCGAAGCCACGAACCCGACCTGTTTCGCGATCGGTGGGTAGCTGAACTCGCTTTACTGATCCATATTCTGTAAATACAGATGTTAGATCGGCTTCTGTAACGTTATATGACAGATTGCCTACATAGATTGACATAGATTTTCTCCAAAATTTAAGGAATGGGGAGAGTGAAATTTCGGAGAGAAGTCTGTCAATGGAAAAACTTGGAAACTAGTTAATGCTAAAAACAAATGCTGCAACCGATATTTAATTCTCTTCTGTCATTGTAGCACTTCGGAACAACTTTTGCACCAATTCGAGCCGTTATTTTTCCAGAGGAATCCCGAAAATAACTGACAAGCAATAATACTTAGTAAATTTTCTAGGTACGTTGTTGCGCTGTCTTCGCTCTTATCCCAGTAGCGCTAAAGCGCAACAACGTACCTTTTTAAAGGATATGTTGGCCCAGATGAGTAGGTTTAACCAAACTGGAAATTGCTTGCATTAATACTTCGGGTTCTACGGGTTTAGCAATGTGTTTTTGAAAGCCGCTAGAGAGTGCTTTTTGTTCGTTCACTTCTCCGGCGTAGGCGGTAAGTGCGATCGCGGGAACTTCTCCACCTTTTTCTGCTGGTAAAGAGCGCAATTTTTCCATTAACATATAACCATCCATTTCCGGCATTCCAATATCACTAACTAAAATATCGGGAACCGATTCATTAAATGCTGTTAACGCTTCTTTTGCTGATGATGCTACTGTTATTGTTGCGCCATATTCTTCTAAAACAAAACTAATTAATTGTCTGACATCTGCTTCATCATCTACTAATAAAATTTTTACGCCTGCCAAAGGTGAAGCATTAACATTAATTGATGAATCGCTATCGTTTTTCACTTCTATGATTTTATTTCCCCGATTCAATAGGGGCAATTTAACAGTAAAAGTTGCGCCTTTACCTTCTCCTTCACTTGCGGCAAATACAGTTCCGCCATGTAATTCTACTACTTGACGGACGATCGCTAATCCCAAACCTAAACCGCCAAATTTCCGAGTTGTAGTGCTGTCAGCTTGGCGGAAATAATCAAAAACGAATGGGAGAAAATCAGGTTTAATTCCTTTACCATTATCAATTACTTGGATTTGCGCTTGATGATTAACTTTTGCTAATCTTACTTCTACTTCGCCGCCAATTTGGGTAAATTTGACTGCATTTGAAAGCAAATTCCAAATTACTTGTTGCAGTCGGTTAGCATCACCTGTAACTAAGCCAACATCATTTGAAAAAATTGTTTCAATCTGGATAGATTTAGCAACTGCTGCTAAACGAACTGTTTCTATCGCGGCTTCAATTACATTAGCTAAATTTACAGGACTTATATTTAAACTGAGCTTGCCGCGCAAAATTCGGGAAACATCTAATAAATCTTCGACTAACTGAGCTTGTAGTTTAGCATTGCGCTCAATTGTTTCTAATGCTTGAGCAGTTTTCGTCTGATCTAATTGCCGCGTTCTTAATAATTTTGCCCAGCCTAAAATCGGATTTAAAGGCGATCGCAATTCATGAGAAAGTACTGCTAAAAACTCATCTTTTGTTCGGTTAGCGGCTTCTGATTGTTCTCTAGCAGCTTGCTCTCGCGCTAACAGTTGTTCTCGCTCTTTTTCCGCCAGTTTCCGATCGGTAATATCGTGGAAAGTTACCACACCTGCAACAATTTTGCCAGTGCCATCGCAAATTGGTGCTGAACTCACCTCAATAAAACCATAACTATCATCACCCCGCAAAATCTTAATCTCTTCGCCTGTAACAATTTCACCTGTAGTCAGAGAACGAGCTAGAGGCCATTCTTCTGGTTGATATAATTTACCATCAAGATGAAAGCCGAGATACTGACAGTATTGTTCAACATTATCAGAAGGAATAAACGGTGTTCGCCAAATTTCTTCTACTTGTTTGTTACCTAAAATTAACTTACCGGAAGGAGCTTCAGCAATAATTACTCCTCCCGGCATTTGTTGTAAAACTGCTTCTAAAAGTCCTCTTTCTGACTCTAATTGTTTCAGTAATTCCTCAGTTCTTTGTCTGGCTAATACTTGTTCTGTCACCTCTATACCATGAAGCAATACACCTTCAACTTCGCCAGCAGTATTCCATAAAGGTTGGTAAACACAATTGAAAAAAGCTTGATAAAATGTGCCGTTATGATAGCGATCGTAAACAGCAGGCATTTCATCTGCCACAAAAGGAATTCCAGTCTGATAAACTTCATCCAAGGCTTCAAAAAAACCCTGTCCCTGCAATTCGGGAAACACTTCTTTGATTGGTTTACCAATTAATTCAGTTTCCGAACGACCTACAACTTCTTGATGAGCAGTATTCACAAATTCATAAACATGATCCCGTCCTTTAGTAACAGCAATTAATGCTGGTGCTTTACGGAAAAATTCTTGCAGTCTGGAACGTTCTATCTCTGCTTGTGTTCTTGCTTGTTCTGCTTCTTGACGTGCTGTTTGTTCGGCGGCTAAAAGTTGCGTCCGTTCTGCTTCTGCTTGTTTGCGATCGTGAATATCGATCGCACTTCCTACCCATTTAATCACATTGCCGCGAGAATCATGAATCGGAGCATTAGAGCCTAAAAACCAGCGATACTCTCCATTATTTTTGCGAACTCGGTATTCTATTTCGTAGCTTTCCTTAGCTATTACGGCTTCATTCCATCGCTGAATTAACCCTTCTACATCATCAGGATAAATAACTGTAGCCCAACCGGAATTAATAGTTTGTTCTCTATTTAAACCTGTGTATTCGTACCAACATTGATTGCAGTATTCTAGTTGACCATCAGGAGCGGAAATCCACACAAATTGAGGCAACCCTTCGGCTAAAATGCGATAGCGTTCGTTACTTTCATGTAATGCTTCTTTAATGCGTTGGGATTCAGTAATATCTAATGATATACCTGCCAATAACTTTCTACCTTGAGCATCGGGAAGGGGAAATTTGAAGGCAGTATAAATATGTTCTCCATCTGGTTGTAAGGCAGTTTCAATAAATTCTATGCCATGTTTTGATGCTAAAGCAGCTAAATCATTTTCACGCCATTGCTGTGCTAAATCAGGTGGTAAAAAGTCAAAGTCAGTTTTTCCAATAAAATCTTTAAACTTGCGATCGAATGTGCGTTCAACTGTCGGATTCACATAAATATAACGTCCAGTTTCGTCCTTAATATATGCCGTTGTCGGGCTATGATTCATAAAACTTTCAAACAACTGCTGAGTTTCTCGCAGTTGTTGTAAATTCTTTTCTACTCGTAACTTTGCATTTCGTAAGCCCGCACTGATAAATACCAACAACAAAGCCACTGACAAAAGTATAACTAACCGAAATACTTCTTTGGCTGAATAAATACTTAAAGAGTAGATTGGCGAAACGAAAAAAAAGTTGTAAGTAATTCCTCCTAATACTGTAGCTAGTATCCCTGGACCTCTTCCACCATAAAGGGAAGCTAGGGTAATTGAGGCATAAAATAGGGCAAAAAGCGTTGGCGTAAGTATAGGTTTCAAAAACCAGGTCAAAATTAGGACGATCGTATTAGTAACGATAGCCACAAAGTAACGATGGTATTTTTCGTAGCTTGTTTTTAGAATGGAACCTTTCCTCAAGGCAAATCTAGCTCACGCTGGTTGAAACTATAATAATTTACATGAGTTGACAAGTTTTTAACACTAACCTGGGATAGAGATTTTTTCTGTGTTAACTGGAAATGATGTCTTCGACAGAGCCCTTTTTGGAGTTCTCGGCAAGAGATTTTAGATTTTTCATTTAGCATTAGTCCTAGAACGAAAAATCTAAAATCTAAAATTAGTCAAATTACTTAGCCTTTATTTTTAATCATCATCACATCAATAATTTTAACCGCTGTTTCTTCTTCAATCTCTAAGATCCGGCAAAGATCGTTTAACAAATTTTCCTCTTCTTCTGTAACTTCTCCATCTGCTAAAACAATATCAGTTGCTACGGCAAAGGATGTTTCTCTTAATTCGTGGGGAAGACTAGCAATTGCTGAATTAAATAACGCATCTACTCCTTGTCTTTGCAGAATACTTAAGAGGCGATCGATCATTTTTCTCATTACGTCGCTGGGATAGCTTCTAAATAACTGCATTCTTGATAGAGTAGTACCAATTGCTTGGGCTTCTGAATCTGTAATGTAACCATCTGCTGCTACAGCAATTAATGCGATCGCGGCAAATGCTTCTGCTGGCCCTAATTGGGTGTCGCTTTGCTTACGACTGCCTTTAATTTTATCAAATAAGCCCATTGTAGTTTCCTTGTTAAAAAAGCTTACTACAGTATTGCTTTTACATTACTTCTCTTGCTAATTTTGTAAAAAAAATTAACCGGAAATTGCCAATTCTGCTCTTAAGAAATCTACAAATTGGCGTGCAGTACGTCCCGATCGACCATTATGACGAGTCGCCCATTGTAATGCCCTTTGTTCTATCTCTTCAGGCGGTAATTTTATGGCAGCTTGATTGGCTAAATGTTGCACAATTGTTAAATAAGTTTTCTGATCTGCTGGTTCAAAAGTTAAGGTTAATCCAAAGCGATCGCTAAAAGAAAGTTTTTCCTGCATTGTATCCCAAGCATGGACTTCTTCATTATCACTTGGTCGAGGTCGATCGGCAAAAAATTCTCGAATTAAATGCCGTCGATTAGAAGTAGCATAAACCACCACATTTTGCGGTCTAGCGGTTAAATTTCCTTCCAAAACTACCTTTAAAGCTTTGAAAGCATCGTCGTCTTCTTCAAAGGAAAGGTCATCGACAAAGATAATAAATTTCTGGGGTAAATTTCGCAACTTTTCGACAATTGATGGTAAATCTTTGAGTTCAGTTTTGCCGACTTCTATGAGGCGGAGATTGCGATCGCCATATTCATTCAACAAACTCTTAACTAAAGAAGATTTTCCCGTCCCTCGACTCCCATAAAGTAACACATGAAGCGCTGGATAACCCGCTAATAAAAACTCAGTATTTTTAATTAACGCCTCTCGCTGTGACTCATAACCAACTAACTCTTTTAAATTAATTGGATCGGGATATAAAATCCCAACTAATTCTCCCCCTTGCCAGCGAAAAGCTTGATACTCAGCAAATATTCCAGTGCCAAACTCATGATAATAATTCGCTAAATTTTCTAAAATATCTGTCCAATCTTCTAATTCTTGCCAAGTAGCGATTAACTTTATTTCTTCAGGCGATCGAGGAATTTTTGGCTCAGATTCCCAATACCAAACAACCGGAGCTAAAGGTAATTGAGCCGCTTCTTGAATCCAATAACTAATATCAGCGCCGCTACATTCATAAAGACTTTGTAATGCTTGTAAATCTTGACTGGCAGCAGCTACCAAAGCTGGTGGTAAATCTGCTAATTTGTGATCCTGTGCTTGTTGGCTAAAAGGATTTTCATCCCGGAGAATTTTGCTTAATAAATGTTCTTGCCAACTTTGATTTTCACTAGCTAAAGCCTTTACCCATTGCCCATAAGCTTGTAAGTAACTGAGTCCATCTGCATCGCGATGCCTCAAAGCTTGGAGTAAGTTGAGGAAAGCCACACCTGGGGCATCATCCAAAACAGATTGGTACAGCAATAGAGAAGCCGCTTGACGTTGGAGAAATTGAACAGGAGCGATCGCAGAAGCATTCATCAATACAAGAAATAGCGAAAATCTAGTACCATAAATTATCGTAGCAGCAAAAGTAACTTTATTCACACTAGTAATAATTGCAACCTTCATTTCAATCATACCCTTCTCGATCGAGAGTTAAAAATTATTTATATTTTGCAAAGAAACTATATTGAAACTTGGTGAAAAATTTATTTCACGTAGGTTTACTGTGCTTCTTAAGCAAAAATAAATCTAGACTGATTAATATAGGCTTCAATAGGGAGCAAAGAAATGGACGCTAATGAATTAATCGAACGTTACGCACTCGGAGAAAGAAATTTTAGTGGGGTCAATCTCATCGGTGTTAACTTAGAAAGAGCTAACCTGGCAAAAGCCAACTTTTCAGGAGCATATTTGGCAGCAACTAACCTAAGTCGGGCGCAATTAACAGGAGTAAATTTTGCAGGTGCTTTCCTACATCGGACGAACTTAAGCTTTGCTAAACTTAACGAAGCAGTGTTAACAAATGCCGACTTAACAAAGGCTAATTTGCAGGGAGCATCTTTAATTAAATCAATACTTAAAGGAACCAAACTAAGCGGAGCTAGATTAATCGCAGTCAACTTGCGTTTAGCTAACTTAGAGGGCATAAATTTATGTGGCGCAGATTTACGCGGAGTTAATTTACGTTCTGCCAATCTTAGCAATGCTAACTTAAATTGGGCTAATCTCACCGGAGCTAGATTAAGTGGTGCATTACTCCAAGGAGCATCGCTTACGGGAATAAAGTTATCTCAAGCTTTACTCAACGGTGTAGATTTGAGTGGCATGGAATTAGAAGGAGTTAACTTTAGTGAATCGAAATTAAGTGGTGCTAACTTAACAGCAACTAACTTATCTGCTACTAATTTAAGTAAATGCCAATTGCGAGTTTCACTATTAAGTAGATCCAATTTGCACGCAGCAAATTTAACAGGAGCGGTACTTTCTAAAGCCGATTTATGTGAAGCAGATTTGAGCAAAGCCGATTTAAGTGTTGCTAGTTTAAATGAAGCCGATTTAACCGGAGCAAAACTAAACATGGCTAATTTAAGTGAAGCTAATTTATCCAATGCCAGTTTGCGGAAAGCTTACCTGTGGGGAGCTAACTTAAATGTAGCAGAATTGCGCGGAGCAGACTTAAGAGGAGCCAGTCTCAGAGGTGCATATTTGTATGGTGCAGACTGGCGACAGGCAATTTTAACTGGTGCGACAATGCCAGATGGTAGTTTGCATGATTAATTAGCTTTAATTAGGGATTATTTGCTTAGAAATTTTTAACTAAACAGCTTAAAGGATCGTACTCAAACCTTTGTTGGTAATTGGTTTCACCGTATAAATTAAAGCTGATTGTGGGTGTATTGGCGATCGCTTCTACATGATGAATTGCCTCTGGCATTAAACAAATAATATCTCCTGCTGACAAAATACACTCACCAGTTTTACTTATAAAATTAGGCAATTTTTCATCATGAGAACATCGCCAAAAAGTATTTTTCTCCTCCCCACTAATCAGCGCCACAACTCCCCAAGTTCCATGATTATGAATTGGGGAAACCTTTCCCGGCAACCAAGTAACAGTTTGTATTGTTAAAGGAAAATCTGGCTCATCATAAAGCATTTGCACTGCCCAACCCGTATCTGGATCGGGTTCCAAATATTCACCTTGTAACCAAGAAGAACTAATCAACAAACGACGCACCAAAGGATGAATTGCCTGAAGTCGTTGATAGTCATCAGCAATATTTTCCACTATATCTTCTACATCCGTTAAAAACCGATAGAGGCGATAGGGAGAACTAAAATCTACAGCATCATCTAAAATTTCCCTAGCTTCAAATTGCCCATCATTTCTAACAAACCAATCTCGATTCATCATCTTGATTTTCTCGATAGTTTACAGATTTGCAGCCAACAAATGGGCGGAGAAGATAGCCATTACACAAAACCCAAATATCTTGTGAAATGGAGATCTTGCCCGTCCTAACAACCCAAAGAGCTTTTGTAGGGGCGAAGCATTCAGGCAGACAATCTTGGTGTTAGGTAAGAAACTCTGATCTGAATGCTTCGCCCCTACCTTATATACGTTTCTCATCCAATTTTGGATTTATTTAAATCCAATTTCCCAGTTGCTTCGTATTAAGAGTAGTTAGTACAGAATTGAGCCATTCAAAAGGCTTGCTGACTGTAATAGCGTAAGTTGCTAGTTATAAGCTTAGACCTTTCGATCCCCCTAAATCCCCCATACATTGGGGGACTTTGAATAAGAAAAAAGCCTATGGCAACACCTTACAAAGGACACTTTGAATCCCCCCAATGTATGGGGGGTAAGGGGGGATCTAACCGACAATCTATGTAACTAGCAACTTGAGTTAATAGCGTCCTTCCACTCCAAAACATTACTAAAACTCAGAGGTTAACTATGCGTAAATCTTCAGCATTATTACTCGGTCTATGTATCAGCAGCTTGGTTTTCAGTGCTTCTTTAATAAGTACAACTTCAGCTAGAACAGCTGTTAGAAATGATAGTGCGATCGCCCAAGCAAATCCCTGCGCCGCTAAACCTAATCCTTGCGCTAGTAAATTAAAAAATGTCGGTGGCCCATTAGCTAAAGAACTGCAAGGAAAACCCGTAGTTGTAGATATTTATGCTACTTGGTGTCCCGCTTGCAAAACTCTTGAACCTACCTTATCTCAGCTGCGCCGAGAATATGCTGGAAAAGCCAATTTTGTAGTGTTTGATGTTACTGATAAAGCTAAAACTACGCGATCGGAAACTAGAGCTAGACAGCTAGGACTCGATAAATTTTTTGCTGCTAATAAGTCCAAAACTGCAACAGTTGCCATTATCGATCCAGCTACAGGAAACATCTTAGCCCAACACAGCAAAAATCCCGATAAAGCTGCTTATACCTCTGTCCTGAATTCTGCCATTGCCAGAAATTAGCAGACTAAAATTATTCAGTTCGTAGTGACGACTTTAGTCGTTGATTTGCCAAAGAAAAGGACTAAAGTCCTTACTACGAACCAAATATTACTGCTTATTGAGGGAGCTAGTTTATCAAGAACTTGCGCCTATACAGGAATTTTTTTGTCAATTTTCGAGAGATTACCATGTCACAAATTGAAAAATTCGATCGCCAATCAACTCCCCCTAAAACTAACAGCTTCAAAATTCCCCAAACTTGGTTAATTTTTGGCGGTTTAGCGCTACTAGGTTTCATCATAGCAATGATGATTACTGGCCCTGTTTCCCATCAAATCGATCGGCTAGTAGCAGTAGTAGAAAACAGTTACCAACAATGGTTAAAAAATCAAAATACCGCTAATCCATTTGTCTTAGTTCCTTTAGCATTTGTTGGCGGATTACTTGCTAGTATTTCCCCTTGTATTTTGGCACTTTTACCGATTAATCTCAGCTACATTGGCACTCGTAACATTACTTCTCGCCGCGACGCTTTGAGCAAAGCAAGTTTATTTGTTTTAGGAGTTGTAAGCATTCTCAGTTTATTTGGTTTAGCTTCTTCTTTTGCTGGTGCAGTAATGGTTGAGTATCGCGGTTATATCAACATAATTGTCGGATTTATTATCCTAATTATGGGGTTGAGCTTAATCGGAATTATTCGTTTACCTCTACCACAAATAAATGTTAATGCTTCTAATTTAGGCCCTTTAGGAGTAGGCGTAACCTTTGCTTTAGTAAGTTCTCCCTGTGCTAGTCCCGTATTGTTTGCTGTGTTAGCCGCAAGTGCCGCAACTGGTTCACAAATTTTGGCAACAATTACAATGATTAGCTATGGTTTAGGTTACACCATGATTATCTTTCTCGCCAGTGTATTGACTGGTTTAGCAAAACAAACCAGGGTATTACTAAATTATTCGGAATTAATTGTGCGAGTTGGTAGTATTGCTTTAATAATTGCTGGACTTTATTACTTAATTGAAGGAACACGCTGGTTTTTTTAGTGAGAAATTAAGAGGCGCAAATCTTTTTAGCGCCTCCGCGTCCGGCTTACATATTGTCCGTGAATATTGACGCAGTAAGGAATTATGTAAGTTAATCCAGCAGAAATCCAGCGATCGCGATTCATTTCTCCTTTAATTACAGCAGAGCCATGATTTATGAGAAATAAAATTGTCCCAACTACAGCCGCGACTTTTACAGCTGTTGGCATTAACTCTTGATCGAAAAGACAAAGACAGTATTGCTTGAAAGAATTCATATATTAATCCAACATCCAAATAGCTTTCTGCTTCGTAATATACATAACACTCTGCTATTCTTTAATCAAGACGCTGTGAAATGTAAAGCTGAATTACCGTTAAAGCTCTCTGTTAGCAACTACCTCGTGAAAAATACTGACTATAATCCCAAAGATGGATTCTCGAAAAATCTAGCACAAGAAACGGATGCAGCATTATTTCACGCTTTAAAGGCGGGAGAAACTTCTGCATTAGCTGTTCTTTACGATCGCTATTCCAGCCTAGTTTACGGTTTATCTTTGAGAATCTTAACTAATGCTCAAGAAGCCGAAGATCTCACCCAAGAAATATTTTTGTTGCTTTGGCGTAACAATACCTATAATCCGAATCGGGGGTCTTTGAGTAGCTTTTTGTCAGTGCTTACCCGATCGCGTGCCCTTGATCGACTGCGATCGCGTAGCAGCAAACAAAAATTCCTTCAGCGATCGCAACAAACTATGACCATTGGAACTGATTCTGACGCGCCTTTTGAACAAATTTCTTTAAGCGAACGTCGAGAATTTGTCCGCCAAGCATTAGAAAAACTCCCGCTAAAACAGCGTCAAGTTCTAGAATTAGCTTACTATGAAGGACACTCTCATTCAGAAATTGCTCAACAATTAAATACCCCATTAGGTACAGTCAAAACTTGGGCAAGAAAAGGCTTACTCACCCTCAGACAAAACCTTAAAGAATTAATCGAATAATCAAGACCTACTATGTCTAAATCTTTTCCTTCAGAGCGCATTCAAGAGTTAGCAGCCGGATATGTTCTAGGCGATCTTTCCTCAGAAGAAGCCCAAGAATTTCAGCAACTACTAGCACAATATCCCGAACTCGCCACAGAAGTTGATAGCCTTCGGGAAGTGCGAGAAATGATGGCTTATCTACCAGAAGTTGCACCACCACCGCATCTACGAACTAAAGTTTTAGCAGCGGCTCAAACTGCTGATAAATCTAAAATTAAACAATTAAAAATTTCGGTTCTTCGCCGGAATAATCTAGTCACCGGGATGGCGGCATTGTTAGCGATCGCCTTCGGTTTAAATAACCTATATTTACGCCAACAATTAAACACCGCCCAAACTCAATTAACCCAACAAAAAGAGGTAATCGCCAAACTCCAAGAAACCGATTCTTCGCCCAATTCGACAAAACTTGTCATGGCTTCCGAAGCCTTTTTACGAAAAAATTGGCAGGGCATTGATAAAATTTTTCAGGATCATCTCCGCTCAGTTTCGCAAAAACAAGGCCCTGTAGATTTTTCCTCTTCTAATCCCATGAAGATTGTGAAAAATTTCCAAAATCAGTTAACTTTTACCTCTGATGTTCCCTACGTCAGCACCAACGAAGCCAAGCTAATGGGAGGTAGTTTTTGCGACTTTGGCGAAACTCAAGGAATTCGCTTTACCTACAAACTAAAAGGAGGACAAATGGTGTCCCTCTATCAAATCAAACGAGCAGATAATATGTCGGTTCCGCAGCTAAACGGAGAGCGTCTTTACATCGGACATAAAGATAGTCCAGCAATTTTAATTTGGGAAGATCGACGTTTTTTCTATGTCCTAATTGCTCCCTTATCTAAACCAGAATTAGAGCAACTAGCTGGTAACGTTGAATATATGCAAGCCTAATAAAATTTGCCTTAATGTAGGGTGCGTTAGTGCCAACGTAACGCACCATTTCACTATGTCAGGTAAAGTCTCCAAAAAGTCTTAATGTAGGGTGCTTAGTGCCAACGTAACGCACCATTCCACTTTCGCCAGTATTAATAAAAAAAGTAAAAATTCTTCACGTTGCAGCAAGTAAAATTATGACTTACAACAAAAAAGTTAATATTTTTTTTAGTATATATTGGGCAAGCTATAAGTAGAGACTATTTTTAGCCATATATGGAGATGAATCATAATGGAAGCCAACGAATTACTAAAACGCTATGCAGCCGGGGAAAGAGATTTTACAGAAGTTAATTTAATTGGTGCTAACTTAGAAGGAGCCAATTTAACAGGAATCAACCTTTCTGGGGCATACTTAGCAGCAGCCAACTTCAAGCGCTCGCATTTAAACGGCTGCAATTTAACTAATGCTTTCCTCCACAGAGCCAACTTAACCTTTGCCAAAATTAATGAAACATTATTAACAAATGCTGACTTAACAAAAGCCAACCTTCAAGGAGCTTATTTAGTTAAATCTGTACTCAAAGGAGCCAAATTAAGCGGCGCAATCCTCAGCGGAGTTAACTTCCGTTTAGCCAACTTAGAAGGCGTAAATTTTTGTGGCGCAGATTTACGAGAAATTAACTTTCGTTCCGCCAACTTAGTAGATGTTAACTTTAGTTGGGCTAATCTTACCGGAGCCAAATTCAGTGGCGCAATCATGCGGGGAGCATTACTCAACGGAGTAAAATTAAGTAATGCTTGGTTAAATGGTGTAGATCTCAATAGTGTAGATTTAGAAGGGGTTAATTTAAGTCAGTCAAAACTAAGTGGTGCTAACTTAAGCGGAGCTAATTTATTAGCTAGTAATTTAAGTAATACTCAATTGCGTGTTTCCATGTTAACTAGAGCAAATCTTCATGCAGCTAATTTAACTGCCGCCAATTTAACTAAAGCTGATTTGTGTGCAGTTAATTTAAGTAAAGCTGATTTGAGTCAATCCAATTTGAGCAAAGCTGACTTAACAGGCGCGAATTTAAATATGGCTAATTTGAGCGATGCTGATTTAACTGAAGCTTGTTTGCGGGATGCTTACTTATGGGGAGCTAACCTTTGTGTAGCACAAATGAGTAAAGTAGATTTGCGGGGTGCTAGTTTGCGCGGTGCATTCATGCAAGCTACAGAAAATCAATTGCAAGAGGCTATTTTAACAGGAGCCACAATGCCAGATGGCACTCGTCATTTTTGACTCCTAAACTAGATGAAAAATTAAGGTCGTGCATTTTTCTCTGATTATGCACGATCGGATTATTTCCTGAATTTTTTGCTAAACTCACATAACCTTCACAGCTAATTATGTCAAGAGTAGGAACTTTTCATAATCATTGCAAATATTTATTTAATCGGGTGTAACAGTGTGTTATGTTGAAAAGGTAAACGACTGAAACAGACAACTACGTTCTCTAAATCTACGAAGGTTAAGAAATTATTATTAATGAACAAAGAGGGACTGAGAATGCTGGCTTTAAATAGCGCATATTACTACAAAGATCATAAGCGTTCATTTAAAGAAGCAGAACCAATTTCAGGGGAGAAAAAAAAAGCGATCGCATACAGTATGGACGCTCTAGTTCCAGGGATATATGCTTGGTTTGGATCGTGGAATTTTCGCATCGGTGGTAGCAAAGCAGAAAAAAGCTATCCCGGCACAATACATAGTTTCGCTGGTTTGGCGCTAGTATTACCGGGATACCGGATATACAGCACCTATCAGGGAGACTATGACCCTCGATAAACATCAAATTGACGGCATAGGTAAGATTACTAGTAAAACTTTACCTACCCATAAATTTGAAGAGATCATGCAGCAAGCTGGCTACCGACGCATCAGTAGCCAGCCAGCTGAAGGTGCCAGAATCAAGGTAGATTGGTATCACTACAAATGGACAAAAGTGGAAGCTATTTATACACCGGATCAAAAAGTAGCTATTACTGCTTATCATCCCGAAAAAAAGGGTGTAGTTGGGTACTAAGCGGTCACAAAAATTATATAGCTTAATTTAAAATGCCATTTGATAATGCTTGTAAATATTTATCGGAAACTTATCCTACCGAGTTTGCTAGTTGGCTATTAGGAAAAGTTCCCACATCAGTGCAAGTTTTGAAAACTGAATTAAGTATCGAACCAATTCGCGCTGATTATGTTACATTTTTACGTACTGGAGAGCGGATTTTACATTTAGAATTTGAGGTAGATGTGGAGGGAGAGCCACCACTACCCCTGAGAATGTAGATTACTGGGTGCGGCTTTACAGACGTTATAGAGTACCTGTTACTCAAGCGTTAATTCTGCTCAAAGAATCATCTACATCAAATCGATTAAAAGATACTTTTCGCCTGGAAAATACAAGGCATAAGTATCAAATAATCCGAATGTGGGAACAAGAACCGGATATATTTTTACAAAACAAGGCGCTTTTACCCTTGGCTGCTTTGTGCCGTAGTGCTGCGCCAGAACAGTTGTTAAATCAAGTAGCTGAAGAAGTAGGTAAAATTGAAACAGCAGCAGAGCGATCGCAAATCTCTGGTTGCACTCAGCTACTAGCAGGTTTACGGTTTAATAAAAGCTTAATTCAACGATTATTTCGGGAGGCTGTAATGCGAGAATCAGTAATTTATCAGGATATCTTGCAAGAAGGTTTACAACAGGGAGTACAACAGGGAGTACAACAGGGAATTAAGTCATCTATTTTAGATGCTTTGGAAGTAAGATTTGGTGCTGTACCATCAGAGGTAGCCGAAAGACTAAATTTTTTGACTACTGAACAATTGCAGCAGTTATTACGTCAGTCTGTAACTAGTCGGAGTTTGGAGGAATTTATTAATCAACTTCCTAGTGGTAATTGATAGTATTGGATAGCGATCGCATTTTTTTGCCCAAAGTGCGATCGTTGTTTTTATTTACCCCAAAGTCAACAATCCAGTCGCAAAATTCACCGTTAGCGGTAGCATTTTCAACCATTGTAAACCTAATAAAGATTCGGGAATTCCATCCCCAGCTAAAACGGGAATTACGTACTCTTGTCCATCCAGTACAACTCTCCCCTCATATACGTCAAAAAATGCCTCTCCCCGTGCAATCTGCATAGCTCGTTCACTTTCAATCATAGCCCACCCCAGACTAAGAATATCTTGGGTATCAAGTGCAAGCCAGCCTATTGTAAATCCTGTATCTAGAAGCGCATCGATAGTAAACCTTTCTCCATCAGCAGCGATTAAATCAATTTCAAAAATTAGCTCCCCAATCTCACCGAACTTGCCTGAAATCATATCATTCCACAAGTTCCTGTTTCATTAAGGCGCATAATGCCAACCATTCCAGTAGAATACTTTTGGCGAGCTTTTTGAACCGCTACTTCTTCATCGGGATCGATAAAATAATCACCACTGTTTGCTTCAATAACTATAAACCAGTTGTAATGATTTCCGATCAATTCAGGGCTGACTTGTGAAAAAACTTGACGATAACGCTGACAACGTGCATCTTTTTCCGCTTTGCGTCTGGCTAGTTCTTCTGGGGGTATTGTGAATTCTGGAAACAGTCTGCCTCGACGACGGGGAATTTTTCGTGGTGTTTGAGTCATGGCTTAAATTTGTCATTCAAATATTAATTATTATATTTTAGATGTGGATAGAGAAGTGCGATCGCGCTTCGTTTTATAGCTGTGCGATCGCATTCCGAAACTCAGTTATTGCATCATATTTAGTGAGCAGCCACACCCCCACCTCCCTTAACTTTTTTAAAGAATAACACAGCAATACCACTTAGTAATAAAGCACAACCAACTAAATAGAAACAATCATTAAAAGCCATGATGTAAGCTTCTCGACGCACAACATTACTAATAGCTGCTAATGCTTGATTTTGTGCTGTGACTAAATCTGCACCTTTACTGACAAAAAATTGAGTTAATTGATTAATTCTTTCTTGAGTTTCTGGGCTATAAATTGAAACCGCATCTCCCAAGCGATTAGAATGAAATTGTTCCCTTCTGGTGAGTAAAGTTCCTAATACCGCAATTCCTATAGAACCACCTAAATTTCGCATCATATTAAACAAACCAGAAGCAGAACCAGCTTGTTCTTTTTCAATGCCAGATGTAGCGATCGAAGTTAAAGGAAGCATAATCAAAGGTTGTCCCATCGCCCGAACAATTTGCGATGTTCTTAATTGCTCATATCCAGTTAAATTGGTTAAGTTAGAATTCATAAAAGCACTAATAGCAAAGACACTGATTCCTACTCCTACCATGACGCGCAAATCTATTTTTTGCTGCAATTTAGGGAGTAGGGGAATAATGAATAATTGGGGAATTCCTGCCCACATTAAAACTTCCCCTGTTTGCATAGCATTATAGTTTTGAATTTGCCCTAAATATAAGGGTAAAAGATACAGCGATCCATACATTGCTGCACCTAAAGTAACATTAACGATCGCTGATAATCCAAAATTACGCCTTCCCAATAATCTAAGATTAATAAAAGGTCGTCTCCGGGTAAATTCAATAAATAGGAAAAGTGGGAAAAATATTGCTGCAATTATGCTAAAACGAATGATAAAATCAGAACTGAACCAATCTTTGCGGGTTCCTTCTTCCAACACAACTTGTAGAGAACCTAAGCCAACTGCCATAGAAAGAATTCCCCACCAATCACCACCTTTTAATAGATCCAATTTTAATTTTTGCGGGGCAATTCCGTACCAAATTGCACCGAGCATAAAAAGACCAGGAATTAAATTAAGATAAAAGTTATATTGCCAACCAAAACTTTCCGTTAACCACCCGCCTAAACTTGGCCCAATTGAAGGAGCAAAAGTAGCTGTTAAACCAAACATGGCAATTCCAATTGGCTGTTTTGCTGGCGGAAGTGAGGTTAAAATAGTAGTAAAGGCCATCGGAATTAAAACACCACCAGTAAAGCCTTGTAAAGCCCGGAATAAAATCATTGAATTTAAATCCCAAGCCCAAGCACAAGCCATTGAAAATAAGATAAATAGGGCAGAATTTCCTAACAAATACCAACGAATAGAAAATACTTGTGATAGCCATGCAGTCAGAGGAATTACGACTATTTCTGCTACTAAATAAGAAGTGGAAATCCAAGAACCTTCTTCTAAGGTTGCGCCTAAAGCTGCTTGAATTTCCCGCAAAGAAGCGTTAGTAATTTGGATATCTAAAACTGCCATGAATGCGCCGATCATTGCGCCAAAAACCCCTATCCAAACTTTTAAAGGTACTTGGTTTGATGGCGCAGTTTGCGGCACTTTTCCATTTGATATTTCAGCCATATTTTTTATAATTGATTGCAGATTAAGACGATTTTTCCCGTAACTGCTGACTTTTCTAACAATTCATGGGCGCGTTGCGCTTCTATCAAAGGAATTATTTCAGCAATGTTGGGTTTAATTTTATTCTCTTTGAGTAGTTCTAAGAGTTTACCCAAATCTTCTTTAAACCAGCCAGGATGTTTTTTATTATAATCAGAAATAGAATAAAAGGTTGCTTTTTTGCGATCGGGAATCCAACCCAACACAGATAATATCACTAAACCAGATACTAGTTTAAACATTCTGCCTTTTTTGGCTGTCAAAGCCGAAGAAAAACCATAATTAATTAAGCGTCCACCTGGGCGGATAATTTGATAAGAACGTTGTAAATAATTACCACCAATCCCATCGAAAACTACATCTACACCATCGCCTGTCAGTTCCCGAATCTTTTTACCAAAATCCTCTTTTTTATAATCAATTGGTATTGCGCCTAAACTAGAAACAAATTCATGTTTTCCTGAAGAAGCAGTACCATACATTTGCAATTCTGCCAGTTTTCCAAGTTGCAGCAAAGCCATTCCCACAGCACCAGCAGCACCATGAACTAAAATCCTTTCACCATGCTCAAGTTTGGCAATTCGATGTAACATTTGATAGGCGGTGATATATGTTAATGGTAAGCAAACAGCCTCCAATGGATTAATGTCTGAAGGAACCGGAATTAATTCGGTTGCAGGTAAACAAATAAACTCAGTGTAGCCGCCAAAAATTGTCATGGCGACTACCATTTGCCCTAATTCTAAATTGCTGACTTCTGCGCCTAATTTATCAACAATACCAACAATATCGTAGCCTGGTGAAAAGGGTACTGGGGGTGTTCCGGGGTATAAGCCTTCCCGGACTAAAACATCAGTAAAAGCTGCACTTGTGGCTAAAACTTTTACACGCACTTCGTTAGATTTTGGTTCGGGAATTTCCTCTTCAATTACTTGCAAAACTTGCGAACCACCGTGACGAGTAATTACTACGCGCTTATGTTTCATAGAACTGCCTATAAGTGAGGTAGATTAAGATCTTGCACCAAGAGGGAGAGCCTCTTTTTTTCGTTCCCAGGTTGAACCTGGGAACGAGGATCAAAGGAGGTGGAACCTCCTAGTTGTGCAAGCTCTCAGTAGACAACAAAGTTCTATCTCAAAAATTATAGGCAGGCTTTTAATTTGTCATGGATTTTCACACAGATTTTTTAATTTTTGTTTTCAGTAATAATGCCCATTCTGGCATAGATAGGGTGTATAAATGGCTTGAGTCGAGGGAGTTGTTGGGCGAAAATTAAGGAACCTAAAATGCAAAATGTTCCGCCGATTATGATTGTATTGGGCGCACCAATGTAATTCGCTAATCCACCAGCAAATAAGTTACCAAAGGGGATAACTCCGAAAAATGCCAATGTGTAAATACTGAGTACTCTGGCTCTTTTATCATCTTCAACAATAGTTTGCAATAAGGTGTTACTGGAGGCAAATTGTAAAATAAAACCTAACCCAATTACAAACATCATGAGTAGGGAAAACCATAATACACGGGATAAGCCAAAAGCAACTAAACCAGTTCCCATAATTGCTGGAGCATAAGCAATGATTTTACCTAATCCCACCACACTTTTTCGCATACTGAGATACACTGCACCTATTAATGCGCCAACTCCTGAAGCTGCCATTAAAAATCCTAAAGCGTCTGCGCCACCATTTAAAATTTTAGTGGCAAAGATTGGAACTAAAACTGTATATTGCATTCCCATGAAAC
This sequence comes from Floridaenema aerugineum BLCC-F46, assembly GCF_041929345.1. Lineage (NCBI taxonomy): Bacteria > Bacillati > Cyanobacteriota > Cyanophyceae > Aerosakkonematales > Aerosakkonemataceae > Floridanema > Floridanema aerugineum. Next base: position 33,473 of record NZ_JBHFNQ010000257.1, on the reverse strand, counting down.
TAACTAATGCTAGTAGTAAGATAATCGCACGAATCGGGGGAAAACTGAAAGTATAAACAAATCCTTCTTTTAACCTTTGCAAGGAATTTCCTTTAGTATTTAAGGCTAAAACATGAGGCTTAAGTTTCATTGCTAATAAAGCACAAATTACTGCAATGTAACTAAGTCCATCGATGAGAAAACAATAACCTGCTCCTACGGTAGCGAGAACGATTCCGGCAATAGCCGGACCAATTAATCTGGCTCCATTAAACATAGCAGAATTGAGGGCGATCGCATTTGCTAAATCTTCTCTTCTTTCCACAATTTCGGGAACAAAAGCTTGACGTGCTGGTGCATCAAAAGCATTAATTGTCCCCTGAAATAAACTGAGTAATATCAAATGCCAAATATCAATCACTCCCGTTAAAGTTAAAATAGCTAAAGCTAATGATTGAATCATGGATAATATTTGCGTGGCAATAATCACTCGATGGCGATTCCAGCGTTCTACAAATACGCCAGCAATTGGAAGAAATACTACGCTAGGTATTTGGCTAGCAAATCCCACTATTCCTAATAACCAAGGTGATGTGGATAGTTTATAAACTAGCCAAATTGAAGCGACTTGAGTCATCCAACTGCCGATTAATGACAATCCTTGTCCAGCAAAGAAAAGACGATAATTTCTCGAGCGAAATGCTGGTATACTAGGAATCAACTTTTTTGCGCTAATAGCCATCTTTGTTAGTTAATTAACATTTCTTCAATTATTACTTAAAAAGCGATTTCGGGGAGCAGATATTCAGAAAGTTTATAACTTAAGTTAGAATGAACAAAAAATTGTAGAGACGTTATATATAACGTCTCTACATTATGTCTAACCAACTAGACATGATGTTATATCTTAGGTTAGAGGTTAACAGCTTTCATGGAATGTTCGGGGTAACGTTCTCCTGACGCAACATTTTTGGGAGCAATGCGATCGATCATCTCCAATTCACCTAAAGTTAAAGCAATTTCTTCCGATGCTGCCACATTTTCTTCTAAATATTTGATTCTTTTTGTACCTGGAATTGGCACAATATCTTCCCCTTGAGCTAACAGCCAAGCTAAAGCTAATTGCGAAGGTTGACAACCCTTTTCTTTCGCTAATTCTTCCATCTTTTTTACTAAATCCAAATTCTTGGAAAAATTCTCTCCTTGAAAGCGAGGTGAATAGCGTCGCCAATCATCCGGCGCTAAGTCATCAATACTCTTAAATTGTCCGGTTAAAAAACCTCTACCTAAAGGACTGTATGCAACAAAACTAATCCCTAACTCCCGACAAGTTGGTAAAATTTCATCTTCAGGATCGCGAGTCCAAAGGGAATATTCTGTTTGTAAAGCTGTAATTTGATGAACTGCATTTGCCCGTCGAATTGTTCCTGGCGCAGCTTCCGAAAGTCCTAAAAAACGTACCTTTCCCGCTTGCACTAACTCTGCCATTGCGCCGACAGTTTCTTCAATTGGCACATTAGGATCGACTCGATGTTGATAATAAAGATCGATCGCATCTATTCCCAAACGTTGCAGACTAGCATCACAAGCTTGGCGGACATATTCCGGTGTTCCATTCACACCTAAAAACTCACCATTAGGCGATCGCACATTGCCAAACTTAGTAGCCAAAATCACTTCATCCCGCCGATTTTTAATCGCCCTTCCCACCAATTCTTCATTTTTTCCTACACCATACATATCAGCAGTATCGAGGAAATTCACACCTAAATCTAGGGCGCGATGGATGGTAGCAATTGACTCTTGTTCATCGCCACCCACATAAAATTCCGACATTCCCATACACCCTAATCCGATGCTGGAAACATTTAAAGAACTCTTGCCCAATTGATGGTATTTCATAGTTCTAGAAATCGCTACTTATTAGAGGCTAGCAGAAAGAAGAAAGCAGAGGGGCAGGGGAGCAGAGGAGCAGGGGGGATAATTTAAAACTTATAACTTTCTTCCTAACTCAAAACTCAAAACTCAAAACTCAAAACTTTCCCAGTCCCCTTACTTCACATCCACAGTCACCACAGCTGACATCCCTGGAGAAATGCGCGACTCATAACCTTTGATACTTTCAGAATCAAAAACTACCTTGACAGGAATGCGTTGTACAACCTTTGTCATAATTCAGTCTCTTCAGTCTCTTGGGAATTTGTTAAGTAATCTTGAATATTTAGCGTTATAAGCTTTAGCTAGGAATAATTTTATTTAGTATGCGTACTATTGAAGAAAAATTAAACAACAAGAGCGTCATCCGGGGGTGATATCAGCCCATCTTCCGAAAGTTAGGAAAGATTGGCGATCGCCAAATCTAGCATTTCCGAAAGTTGTTGGCGCTGGGTGTCGGAGATGCCTTGAAAAGCTTCTTCCCGTAACTCCTCAGCAATGGGAGGTAAGACGAACTTTAACTCTTTTCCGGCATCGGTTAACCAAATTCGCCAAACTCGACGATCTCTGGTATCCCGTTCTCGGCGCACTAGTCCCCGCTGTTCCATGCGATCGAGCACTCCCGTCAAAGTCCCTCCCACCTGTTGCAATTTTTCGCCTATGCTAGAAGTCGCTAAGCCGTCCTCCTGCCATAAGCAACACAACACAACCCAGTGAAAAGGCGTTAAACCGTAAGGCTCAAGTCGCTCTTGAAATTTACGTGCTAGCAGTTGAGATAGCAATTTAATCCGGTAGCCCATACCGTGCGGTGCCAAAACCTCTTGCCACCCCCTTGATAACTTCTGTTCCACAGATGGAGTAGGCATTTAGCCTCCTAAGAATTACTTAGCGTGCTTAATGTAAGTATATGATAGATTTAAGCTAAAGTCAAGCAAAAACCCAATTTCAGCCGCATTGGTTAGTTGCTGATAAGAATTTAAAAGAAAATATTCTGATTTACACAAATAAATTAAACTCAAATTAGATAATTTTTACTTCAAAAGGATAGGGATATGAGATTAGCGTTGGTCGCTAAAGCGGTACTAGCAACTACGATCGCACTAACATATTTTAGTTTAGCAGAATCAGTTAATGCTCAAGAGATTGTTAAGAAAGAAAAAAATTTTCTTAGTTTGCATGACTACAAGAGTAGTAATTCAGAGTTAAGAAATAAACAAAGATATGATTACGATCGGGACAGGTACGATCGAGATAGATATGATCGGGATTGGTACGATCGGGGGTCGCGTTCCCAGTACTATGATGAGATTAACAGACTTTATCGCCAAGTTTTAGGGCGGAATGCCGATTCTGAAGGAATAAGAACTTGGTCAAGACAGTTACAAAGAGGTAGGTCAATGAGTGATATTCGCCGCGAACTTGCCTACAGTCGAGAAGCCGAAGCTAGAATTAATGATATTTATCGGCGAGTGTTAGGGAGAAATGTAGACCGAAATGGTTTAAGGACTTGGCAATCAGAATTAGCTAGAGGTAAAAGCTTGCGGGAAGTTGAGCGATCGATCGCACGCAGTCCAGAAGCCAGAAACAGAAGAGATTAAACAGGCAAAATTATTCATGAAAGCTCAGACTTTTAGCCATTTCTTAATATCTACTTCCATTTTTTCGTTAATAATTAATTTAGCCAACCCAGTGCAAGCACTTGACTGTGGTTGGCAAGAAATTTTTTCTCCTATATTGAGAGGAAACCCAGAACGGCAACGTCAGGGTCATTTAGGAAAACTTTCTGACATTGAACAAATTAATGAAATTTACATTGAAGTATTGGGGAGAGAAGTTGATTTCCAAGGGATAATAACTTGGACAAAAGAATTAGAACGGTATCGGACTATTTGCGATATTCGCCGGGACATTGCCTATAGTCGGGAAGCCGAAGCAGCGATTAATCAAATGTATCAAGAAGTGTTAGGTCGCAACGCTGATAAAAAAGCTCTAGACATTTGGAAAAATGTGTTAGCTAAAGGCACAAGTTTGTATCGCATCCGGCTATATCTAGAAAAATATCGGGAGGAGATGGAGAAAAAATCAGAACCAAATCAATCATAATTTTCTTAAGCCAATTTCTAAACCAAGACAAACTCCGGTAAGGAAATTTAGGTCGAGAGTTTCAATGCGATCGCTAACTTGATGATAATGAGGATTTCGCAGAAAAGCTGTATCTGTAATCATCATCGATCGATAACCATTATCCCAAAAAGGAGCATGATCGCTCAACCGAGTTTGTCGTACCAGTTTACCTTGATTTGGCACTGGCAACCATTCCGCAGGAACACCGCTTTTGCGGATATTTCGACTCAGTTTAATTAAATCAGGAATAGTGGTTAAATTGCCAATTAAAGCCAGAAAATTACCTGTATTTGGGTAAAACTTTTCTAATCCCGCAGGGTAACGTTGAGAGTTAGGCGCGTCATTACAATAACCCAACATTTCCAAGGAAATCATCAGGCGTAAACGTTGATTTTCTTGTTTTAATTTAGCCGCATATTCCTGACTACCAAGTAAACCATATTCTTCCATATCAAAAGCAACTAACCGCACGGGATATTTTAAAGGTTTAGCAGCAAAAGCTTTAGCTAATTCAAGCAATACAGCCACACCAGTAGCATTATCATCTGCACCCGGACAATTTGGGACAGCATCATAATGTGCGCCAATTAAAATAGGTGGAGATTTTTCTTGCTTGTTATTTAAAGGTGGTAAATTTAAAATCAAATTTTGATGTGTTTGACCTCTAACAGCAAATTCATGAGTTTCCAGTTTTCCCCATTGTTGGAATTGTTCGCGGATATATTGCTGGACAAAAAAATGACCTGCTGAGGAGAGGTAGGGATCGCGATCGCGTACAATTTGAGTTAGATGTTCTTGCAATCTTTCTGTTAAATTCATAAGTTGCTTCTCCTGAATATTCCCGCAGATTAGAAATCTGCGGCTACACAAACTAAGTCCGCCTGCGCGGACTTAGATTTTTGTTTATGATTGATGAGAATCTAACCAATTGGTTAAATCAGTTGGTTGAGAGAAATCTAATAGTGCTTCTCCTAAGTCTTCTAATTGTGCGATCAATAAACTTTGAATTCTCGCTTTAATTTCGGGAGTAAGCAACCCAATTCGACGGTTAAGCTGACGCATAATTACCGCTATCTCTCCGCGTTGTAAGATATCTTGATAAGTGACAGATTCCAGCATAATTTCCTCTCTGAATAGTTGACGAATTAAACTTTTGTCAAAGCGCAAACCTGCAAGGACATATACACAAGCTGCTAGATTTTGCCGTTTCTGGGTTTCTTCAATATTAGCTACTCGATCGGCAACTTGAGCAAGTAAAATTTGAGATAAAAAAGTCCGCACTAGCGGACTTATAGCTTCGTTTATGATTGATGAGAATCTAACCAAGTAGTTAAATCAGTTGGTTGAGAGAAATATAATAATGCTTCTCCTAAGTCTTCTAATTGTGCGATCGATAAACTTTGAATTCTCGCTTGAATTTCAGGAGTGATCAAACCAATTCGACGAGTAAGCAACCGCATAATCATTGATATTGCTTCTCGTCGTTGTCCTTGTTCTAGGATATCTTGATAAGTGACAGATTCCAGCATAATTTCCTCTCTGAATAGTTGACGAATTAAACTTTTGTCAAAGCGCAAACCTGCAAGGACATATACACAAGCTGCTAGATTTTGCCGTTGCTGGGTTTCTTCAATATTAGCTACTCGATCGGCAACTTGAGCAAGTAAACTTTGAGGTGAATCAGTTCGTGCTAGCGTCGCCAGTGGTAAAAGAGCAGGATTTGCCAAAAGTGGCGCAGGATCTTGCTCCCACATTCGGATAATTCGATAACGATGCGAAGTATTAGCAGCATTAAACTCGTTAGTAAAAGCCGCTTCTGAGGTGGTAGCTTTCAAAAAAATTACCACTTGCTCAACTTCACAACGATATTGTCGATACAGTCTCACCCAGTAATCCAACATCCGAAATGGCAAAGGCGGATCTGATGCTGGTAAAGTTTGAAATTCTAGGTGAAAAATTAACTTTGGAGATTGTAATAAAGTGAGAAAATCAGCACGAATTGGTTCTTGGCTGAGTTCCGTTTTGAGTACCTGAACATTTGAACTTTCTGATGGAAATAGCCAACTGATGAATTCATTTGGGTATTGTTCAGCGAGGTATTTACAAAGGTTATCTGTATTCATTGGTGAATTAGCTTTTGAAAAAGTTGTTTTAGGGTTTGGTAAAGAATTTGTAAGTAGTCCTATTTCCAGCGACTATTTAAATTTAACGGGTGTTTGATAATTGGTTTTTTCACTCTTGTGCCTTCACCTGACTCCTCACCCATTCCCGAAACAAGCGAATTAAACTCGTTTCCCCCATCGTTTTTCGTAATTCCAAAAACCGCATTATTTCTGATGGAGTTAACAGAGGTAAACTGGGAGATCGATCGCACTCCCTATACTCCCCATCTTCTAACCGCAAAATCACCAACCGTCCATTATCATAACGCCAAATTTCAGGAACTCCTAAAGCTGAGTAAATGCCTAATCTATTCATTGAACTACTGGTAATATCAATTTCAATGGCTAAATCTGGTGGCGGATATTCATTCAGATCGATTTGCTCTAAACTGCGGACAATAGCTTCATTTTGAATATAAAAACACTTATCAGATTCAAGTCCGCGTGCCAAATCTTCACGTTGACAAGTTCTTGAACCTAAACTCCGAATTTCTATATTCAGTTCTTCTGTTATTGCTGTCACAAAACGACCAATCACTTCCGAGTTACTTTCATGTGGATCTAACGGTGTCATAATTTCTAATTTACCTCGATCGTAAGTCAAGCGAATTCCTGGTTGTTCTGCACAATCTAGCAACAAATCTTGATATGTTTGCCAGCTAATGTTCTCTAGCACAACTCGGTTAGCACTTTTGTTCAAAGTAGTAGTCATCATAGCAATAACATTGAAAATCTAATTGGTTTACTGGAAATTATATGATTCTGATTTTAGCTGATTAAACTTCACCATGCAATTGCTTATATCCTCCCAAAAATACTAACCAAACTACTACAACTAACCAATGAATGATGACTGGCAACCACAGAGAACCACTTTGTAAATAAACTACACTACAAACTATTCCTAAAACTGCCGCAAGTAACAAAAAAATCGGATTAAAAAATGTTTTACGTCCTGCAGGAAAGAAAGTAACTGCATTCAGTGGATGATAAATAATAAAAAGTACTAAACTCAGACTTCCCCAAAACCAGACTGTTGCTGTCGTCACATTTTCTTGGGGATGAGGAAGTAATAAAACTCGAAAAAATAGCTCTTCCGAAATAGCCGGAAATAGCAGAGAACCTGCTATAATACTAAAAATTATTGTCTTTGACGCTCTCATATTTTCAATTTTCAAGAAATTGCACCACAAACCTATAGGCAAGCAAAAGAGAGTTAGTATGAGTAATAATACGATCGCAATTAACCAAGCTTTAATTGTTGGGAATGTGGAAAAAGCCGTATTAATTCGCCAAGCGAGCTTATGAAAAAGATTTAATAAATCTAAAGAAAACATGAAACTAATCTCCTAGTGGTAAAGTGAGAAATAAAAATCGATCGACAGTAGTTATTTAATATAAATTTTATGGAAAAACAATCATCGTCAGAAAGAGTTAGAGCGCACGTTTTCATTACTGGAACTGTTCATGGAGTTGGTTATCGCCTAGCTACTTGGGACAAAGCAAATCAATGGGGAATCGGGGGTTGGGTGGAAGAAATACCCGATGGACGGGTAGAAGCTGTGTTTGAAGGAAACAAAGAACTTGTCGAAGCAATCATTCGTTGGTGTTACCGAGGGAGTCCTGATGCAGTAGTCAAAACTGTGACAGTCGAATATGAAAAACTACAGGGATTGAAGGATTTTATTATCAGGCGACCTAGCGAACTTAGTATTAAAAATGAGCCGAAAGACGTTAAAGTTAAAACTATTAATATCCTCTTATTTGTACATGGTGTAATTCCCCTAAATTCTAAGTTTTCCGAAACGAAACTATATGATTTACTTTGGGAACCAGTTAAGAAACAGCATAAACTATCGGAACGGATTGATGATATTATCTCAGTAAATTGGGGTCATTATTTGGCAGATACAGAGGAAGATAGATTAGATGAAAAGTTGCATAAAGCAGAAGAGTTTATTGCTAACCAACTAAATTTAAAAGCTCAATCACAAAAGATTACTAATAATAGCTTACAACCTTGGTGGCGATCGCTACTTCACCCCCTACAAAACCTAATTTGGTCACAGGGAATCGGTGCAGCTATTTACTATAGCGGAATTGAGGGAAAAATTGCCCTACAACTAGCAGTTTACAGTCAAATTTTAGACCTTTTAGAAAAGTATCGTCATCAAATAGAGAGAAATTTAGCTAAAAAAGAAGCCACAATCAAAATTAGATTACACGCCATTAGCAGCGGTTTAGGTACAAATATAGTTAACGATTTCTTACATGGTTTATTTTACCAAACTGGAAACCAGAGCAACCATAACCCGGAATTAGACAAAGAACCAACAATTGCTAACAGTCCTATTTTGGCAGAGGAAAAGCGAGAAACAGTAGAACGCTATTTATTTTGGCGTACCGCTACTCAGAAAAAACATTTAGAAATCGGATCGATCGTTACTATGGCATCCCAACTTCCACTTTTATTACTAAGTTCCCAACGGGTAGTTAATACCTTGGCAAATCAAGACACTTTATCCATTGATGAAATTGGCATTCCCGAACAAACCCAAGAAATTATTTGGAAAGTTTTTTATGATATAAACGATCTATCAGCATTTCCCATTAGTTCTCTATTTGGTGGTCATCCAGCAATTGAGGATATTGCCATTGAAATGAGTAATAATTACTATAATTATCCTAATTATTGGGAAAACGAAGTAATTCATACTCATGTAGCCGAACTTTTGAATCGAAGAGTTATAAGTTAAAGAATTATGACAAAAGAATCACAAACAGACTTAATTCGCGTTCATGTTATTGTTACTGGACTTGTTCAAGGAGTAGGTTATCGCTACTCTACCTACAATCAAGCAAAGCAGTTAGGTGTTAAAGGTTGGGTACGCAACTTACCCGACGGTCGTGTAGAGGCTGTTTTTGAAGGGAAAAAAGCAGAGGTTGAGCAAATAGTTAGTTGGTGTCATCAAGGAAGCCGTGCAGCTGAGGTGAAAAACGTCGCTATTGAATACGAACCACCTCAAGGCTTAACAAATTTTGAAATTAAAGGACGAGATTGGTAGGTAATAATGTAACTTATTTAACTGATTTTCTAGCTCAAATTAATAATGTATGGAAATAGAGTAGTTACTTTACTAAAGATTAATTTAAGTTAAGGAAAATATCCGAACATATTTTTTTGAAACTATGTCTTCAAAAATACCACTTTATTGTCAACTCACTTCAAACTAAAAATACGTGGGTCGATCGCTATTTTTGGAATGACCGTAGGGAGTCATCAATGAGTAAACTAGAAGAATACTACAAAGTACTTGAACTAGAGCCTGGAGCCTCCTTAGAAGAAATTCACCAGGGGTACAAAGATTTGGCAATGGTATGGCATCCAGACCGTTTTCCCAATCATCCACGACTGCAACAAAAAGCTCATAAAAAGTTGCAAGAAATCAACGAAGCTCATCAGCATTTACGTTCACATACTTACACTTCCGTTTCCCTCTCTTCCCCAACCAATCCTGACCTGCAAAATCCGCCATCTTCCTCTATTCAGAAAAACGGTAGCAACTTTTACCAACAACCAAAAGCTCAACCTAAAACTCAACCAAAAACTCAACCAAAAACCGAAAAGAGACACCCGGATATTGATGAAAATATGCCGTTCAGTAATTTCAATCGTAAAGATATGTTTGTGTGGTTAGACTAATGAGTTAAAGAGAGAATTTAGTGGTAAATTAGCGATCGCGACTATGAATAAACGGAAATTATCAATATTCTAATCAGTACATATCTTATGGTAAATAATCACTCATGAATCTGGCATCTCTACTGAGATTAAACCGCACAATTCGTGTCATCGGTTTTGATGATGCACCTTTTCAACGTCGCCGGGGAAGTCGTGTCGCCATATCTGGAATTGTCTGTGCCAATACCCGTTTTGAAGGCATGGTTTGGGGGTATGTCCGACAAGATGGCTGGAACGCTACAGATACAATTTGTAAGTTACTTATTGGCAGCAAATTTTTACCACAATTACACATTTTGCTACTGGATGGCATCGCCTTTGGTGGCTTCAATATCATAGACCTGCCGCTACTTTCCCAGCAACTAGAACTTCCTTGTGTTTCCGTCATGCGCCATCTCCCAAACCTTAGCGCAATGGAAACTGCTTTGCGCCGTCTTCCTCAACCAGAAAAACGCTTAAAAATACTGCAACGTGCAGGTACAATTCATGCCTTTCCACCTTTTTATTTTCAAGTTTGTGGCGAAACACCAGAAGTTATCAGTGCGGTACTGCAAAGATTGACAGACTGCGGTAATGTTCCAGAAGCGCTGCGCCTTGCACATTTAATTGGTGCCGCTATAATACAGGGCGAAAGTGGTAGATCCGCTTAAAATTGTTAATAAGTTATATTTCTTAAAAGTATTTTAGTGAAATTATTAAAAATTATTAATTATCTGCAAAATTTGAATAATCAATAATTTTTCTGGGCATCTTAGTATCAGTTAGTTAAATACTTTAAAGGACAGGAGTAGTTTTTCAGAAATAACAGCGGCGCTCCGGTGCGATCGCCATAATCATCAGCAACATTAAGAAGAAAGATCTATACTTAATCTCATCCTAGTATCAGTGTTTTTTTCTATTTAAAAGGAAAATTACTAACATGACGACGAGCAAAATTATTACAGCTGAAGAAGCTGGTCTAACTAACTGTGAGAGCGAACCAATTCACATTCCTGGTTCAATTCAGCCTCATGGGGTTCTATTAGTATTACAAGAACCCGATCTTACCATCTTACAATCCAGTGAAAACACTCTGGAATTTTTGGGAATTAAAGCTGAAGCTTTGATTAGTAATAACTTGAGTTTGTTAGTTGATAAATTACAGATTCAGCGCCTCAAAGAATGTTTATTTTCTGAAGAAATACAATCGTTTAATCCCATTAAATTATCTATAAAAACTAGCCAAGGGTCTGTTTGTTTCGATGGAATAATCCATCGGATAAATGGATTATTAATCCTAGAATTAGAGGTGGCAGCCTCTATAGAATATATGCCTTTTTTTAGTTTTTATCATTATATTAGAACAGCCGCTTCTAAAATTCAGGAATCACTTAATTTACAGCAACTATGCCAAAATATAGCTACAGAAGTGCGGCATCTTTCTGGTTTTGATAGAGTCATGGTATACAGATTTAGCCCCGAAGGTCATGGAGAAGTAATTGCTGAAGATAAACGAGAAGATTTAACCAGTTATTTAGGATTAAACTACCCAGCTACAGATATTCCTAAACAAGCAAGAAAACTATATGCCTTAAATTGGATTAGATTAATTGCCGATGTTAACTATCAACCAGTTGCGATTACACCTCTTAATAATCCTGTCACTGGTAATCCCATAGATTTGAGTTTTTCCGGGTTAAGAAGTGTCTCCCCATTACATATAGAATATCTGCAAAATATGGGTGTTGGTGCTTCAATGTCTATATCTTTAATGAAAGAGCAAAAACTTTGGGGGCTTGTCGCCTGTCATCATTATTCACCAAAATATATTAGTTATGAAGCTCGCACAGCTTGCAAATTTTTAGGACAAGTAATGTCCGTGGAACTTTCCTCAAAAGCTGATAGCGAAAATTACGATTATCAAATTAAACTAAAATCCCTGATTTCTAGATTTATTGAATATATGTCCAGGGAAAAAAATGTGATAGACGGATTACTCAAACACTATCCTAATTTATTAGAATTAGTCAGCGCAGAAGGAGCCGCAGTTTGTTTAGATCAAGAATGTAGAATCATTGGTAAAACTCCCTCAATAAGCGAAATTAAGAACTTAATTGAGTGGATAGGTAATAACTTTAAACAAGATGTTTTTTATACAGATTCCTTGGCAAAACTTTATCCAGAAGCAGAAAAATATAAGGATGTAGCTAGTGGCTTAATTGGAATTTCCTTGTCCCAAACACAGAATCATTATGTTTTATGTTTTCGACCTGAAGTTGTGCAAACAGTGAATTGGGCAGGTAATCCTTATGAACCAGCAGAAATCACTAAAATCATGGAAGATGGCAGCTTACGTCTTTCGCCTCGTAAATCCTTTGAATTGTGGAAAGAAATCGTTAAATTTAAATCCTTACCTTGGAAACCATGTGAAATAGAAGCCGTACATGAACTGAGAAATGCCATTATTAAAATTGTCCTGCGTCAAGCAGATGAACTGGCTAAATTAAATGCAGCTTTGCAAGAATCGGAAGCCAGAGAAAGAGAAAAAGCCGCTCAATTAGAACAAGCGCTTAAAGAACTTCAGCGTACCCAAACTCAGTTAGTGCAAAGCGAAAAAATGTCAGCTTTGGGGCAAATGGTAGCTGGTATTGCCCACGAAATTAACAACCCAATTAACTTTATTTATGGTAATTTAAGTCATGCTGATGAATATACACAAGACTTGCTAGACCTGTTGAATTTATATCAAAAATATTTCCCTGAACCTGGAGAGGAAATTACAGAAAAGGCAGAACAGGTAGAATTAGATTTTTTGGTGGAAGACTTGCCAAAACTTTTGGCTTCTATGAAACTGGGAGCAGAACGCATTCGAGAAATTGTGTTAGCACTGCGGAACTTCTCTCGGCTTGATGAAAGTGAAATGAAATTTGTTGATATTCATGACGGAATAGATAGCACTCTGTTAATCTTGAGTAATCGCTTAAAATGTAATCCTAATCGTACTGGAATTGAGGTAATTAAAGCCTATGGTAAATTACCGAAAGTAGAGTGTTATGCTGGTCAACTCAATCAGGTATTTATGAATATTTTAGCTAATGCCATTGACGCACTAGAAGAGGGAATGGAAAACCCTTCATTAGTAAATTGGAAAAAAGAAGATTCTCAATATTCATCACCTACGATCGAAATTCGCACCGCAGTAGTCGATCATAATTATGTAAGTATTCGCATTAAAGATAATGGCTGCGGTATTGCTGAAGAAATGCAAAGCCGCTTGTTTGACCCATTTTTTACTACTAAAATGGTGGGGAAAGGTACAGGCATTGGATTGGCAATTAGCTATGCTGTTGTAGTGGAAAAACACCAAGGTAAACTCACCTGTAAGTCACTAAAAGGAAAAGGAGCAGAGTTTATTATTGAGATTCCGATCAAAGCCTCTTAATAAACTGCTACGTATTTAAATTTAATATTTAGGTTGATGGAGAGAAGGGGGATGGGGAGATGGGAGAGGGATTGACAGTTTTTGCCTAGCACCAAAAATATACAATTTAGATGCTCTTTAGTTTATCGCTTCCCTTTAGTAGTCCCGTTCAAACTAGGCTCAAACCCTAGTGTACTCGGAAATAATGGGTATGTAAAATTTATCAAAGAAGTGATATAATTCTTCCGGGTCATCTGCGAATAAAGATGGCAATCAATACGGCTCGAGTTTTGGGTAGGGACAGGCTACGCGAACGTCCCCAAAGACCATCAATTTGCTTAATTGAGTATTCTTGAGATAGCAATTGACAAACGAGCCATTCTTGGCAATTTTGTAGGAGCTTAAGCGTGGGTAGAAATAAAACACCAAGAGAAACCGAACCTGCAGCAGAAATCAAAGAGTTTCTTCATGAAAAAGGCGACATAACCGAAATAGAAAATGTTTTAATAATTTTAGAGGATAGCTTTCGCACTGTAGCTGCCTTTGAAGATTCAGTTGAACAAGAGTACGAATTAATTAAGGAAGCTAAAAGACTTGATATTCCTCTAGAAAGCTATCGGCGGATGTTTGAAACGTACCAGAGCAATAAAGCCGCGAGAACTTTTAATTCTCCTTTGCTCAAACCTATCAAATTTTTCGATCGCAGGTTGGGAGATATAGTCAAGTGGTGTGAAAATCTCTCAATCTACAGTTTAGCAACTGTGATCGGTCAATTTACCCTTTTAGCAGCAATGGCAGCATATTTTCTGGAAGCTCCTCAGCGACAACAGCAAGCAATTAATGAAGCAAGGGAAGAAATTCGAGAACAAAATGATGTAGAGTATTCGCAATCGAGAATTGATGCTATTCAGAGCCTTAATGATATGTGCGAAAGTCTCTTAGGTGGACAACTGGTTAAGGCAAATCTGCAAGGGATTCAGCTAAATAAGTGCTATAAATTTCAATTAAGCCGAGAAACTTTTGCCCAATGGCCGCCTCAGCTGTTCAAGCATGAAGGATTTAATCTTTCCCAGAGCAATCTAGCAGGAGCGAATTTAAAAGGCGCGAACTTAGAAGGCGCAAATTTAGAAGGCGCGAACTTAGAAGGCGCAAATTTAGAAGGCGTGAACCTTAAAGGCGCGAATTTAAAGGGCGCAAACCTCAAAGGTGCAAATCTCCGAATTGCTCACTTAGAGCAAGCAGATTTAGAGTCAGCGAATCTCGATGGTAGCTTTATGAGTCGCATCAATCTTCGAGATGCTAACTTAACAAAAGCCTCGATCGTTCATGCAGTTTTGCTCTGGTCAAATTTGGCAGGTGCTAAATTGATTCAAGTTAATCTGGAACACACCAACTTGAGTCGATCGAATTTGCAAGGAGCTATTCTTTACAAAGCAAATTTGGAAGGCGCTTTGCTTCGCTATGCGGATTTGCGGAATGGAACTATAATGATCGGTGCAGAACTGGAAGATGCCGATCTCAAGCGAGCTAAGTTTTGGTCAGCAGATCAATTAGAACGAGCCTACAATTGGGAAAAAGCTACAAAGGACAGCAACTGGGAAGCCAAAATTGCTAATCCAGGGATGGATACTTATAAAATAGGATTCTTGATTCCTAATGATGCTTCAAGTCATAAGTTATATCAACAAGGGATCGAGAAGTATGCTAAAGAACATCAAAATATTGAAGTTATACCCCTGAAAACAGGAGATAGTCCGCAAGCTGAAGCCGAAGGAATTCGGCAATTACTAGCTCAAGATGTTGATGCGATCGTATTAAGACCGCGAGACCTTCAAAAATCTGCTACTGCTATCTTTTCAGCTTATATCTCTGGTGTTGTGACAATTAATGTCGGTGATTGCTTACCCCCAGAAGCACAAAATGTGGTGTTTGCTTGTTATGAAAGTGATTCTTCCAAGATGGGTTACGACATTGGTAAATATATGGGAAGTTGGGCAAAAAAAGAGTTGACAGGGCAAGTAGTCAATATAGGATTTGTGGATGGTGCAGATTCGACTCGCTACTTTCCTTATTTGCAGGGTTTTTTAGCAGGAATAAAAGATACGGGTATTCGTTGGAATTACACCGCATCAACCAATGCAAAAAGTCCAGAAGATTTAGAAAAAGTTAAGGCGATGCTGAGGAATAATCCAAATATTAATGTCTTGTGGGGAGTCAATCAAACAACTACAACATTGGCTATTAGGGCTGTTAAGGAATTGGGTTTAAGTGAAAAAGTTAACGTCTTTGGGATTGTTCCCTTAACTCGCAATTTTGCCAATCAGCTACTCAATCCTAAAGAACCCTTACAATCTATTGTCGATCAATCGCCAAGCAATGTAGGTTATGAAGCAACCAAGCACGCGATCGCAGTCATTGAAGGCAAGGTTCCGAGAGAATATGATTATAAACCCTTCCCGCATCACTTATTCACCCAATCTGACCAAAAACCTGTTAGGAAGTTACTCGATAGCACCCTTGACCTTGAGAATAATAATCTCAAACCAGCACGACTACTGAAGAATTTACCTCCGCATATTCTCTCCGAGGTTCCCTCTAGTTTAGACTTTACCAAAGCGTTAATGTTGCCAGCAATTACCGACAAAGAAACCCTCGATCAATTACAAGGTCAACTGCAAAAAAAAACTGCCCAAAATTGGCAAACCTTAGTAAATTCTAAAGCCAATCAAACAGTAGTAAGTTTGACTGATAATTTAGTTTATCGAGTGTTGGTGAATAAAAATGGAACTGTAATTTCCGCCGAAGGTCTGGATGAACTTTCAAGGAGTTTGCTAAAAACAACTCCTTTAGCTAATGTGTTATCACAGCAGGCAACTAATCTGTCTAATCAGGAAATTCAGCCTGTAGCTGAGTTACAAGTTGTCTTTTTCCCTAATGGGGTAGTAGAGGTTAAATGGGGAAAAATATTTGTGCCATAGTCACCATCTTGTTATCTAGCTAAGTTGGCTGTAGCTGTAGAGACGTTGTATACAACGTCTCTACAGCTACAGCCAACTTCTAAAAAATTCTGGGAAAGTCTTGGTTTAGGTTGGTAAGTTTTATGTATAAAGCGATCGCTAATCTCTCAATCATCATCACTATATTGTCTTTAGTTGGATGCAACACAAATTACAAAACTCAGCCTTCCTCAATTAAATCAACAGCATCTCACCCTCAATCCAAAAATATCACACCTCCAAAAAAGCCCTCTATCTCTTCCTCAATTGCCAAAAAGTATATAAAGAAATCTAACCTGCTCGGCAAAAAATCTGTAAAAGCTATAGCTAAAACACCAATTATAAAACCTCTACTCAACCCATTTTCTCAACCTGTACCAATTCTCATGTATCACTCAATTGGTGTAAAGCGGAGAAACAATTTATTAGTAGCACCTGATAAATTTGCTGCCCAAATTAAACATTTACACAAAGCTGGTTATCAAAGTATTTGTTTTCAAACCTTAGAAAATCACTGGAAATTCGGAAAACCTCTGCCAGCCAAACCGATTTTGCTAACCTTTGATGATGGTTATAAAGATAATTATACAATTGCTTATCCCATTTTGAAAAAGTATAGATTTAAAGCAACTATATTTGTAATTTCTAACTTTGTCGGCGATGCTAATCATCTTTCCCAAAAACAAATCAAAGAAATGATGAATTCTGGGTTAATTGATATTGGAGCGCATACCAAAACTCACCCCGATTTAACGACTGTTCCTAGCGAAAAAATGTATCGAGAAATCTTTGGCTCCAGACAAATTATCACTAAATATACAGGTAAACCAGTAATTGCTTTTGCTTACCCGATCGGGCGATATAATTATGAAGTTGTGAAAGCTACTGGAGCCGCCCGCTACAAATTTGCAGTGACTACTAAACCGGGATATGCTAATGCTAAACAAGGCTGGTTGACTTTACATCGCGTGCGAATTAATGGCGATCTTAGTTTAGCTGCATTTAGCCGAATGTTTCCTTGAGTAAACTGAGATCTTGCACCTGCGCTTGCGAGCTATTAGCCCGGAAATCAATTTCCGGGCTAATAGCTCAAGTCCATTTTAATGGACTGAAAGCTGTTGAATCCGAAATATTTAGTCATATAACAGAGGACTTTCGCTAAATGAATCTGTCAGAATAATGCTCTGGGGATGTTCTTGAAAATTTTTTACAAATGTCCCATCTTCTTCCGGTAATTGAGTGCGATCGGGAAAAGGCGGAGGTAATTCGAGATTAGTAAATATTTTAGTCATAGATCAGTTGGGGACTGGGGACTGGGGATTAGGGACTGGGAATTAGTTATGAGATTTTGTTAAGTTGGTAAGTCCAGTTTTTCGGTTGTTGTGGCTTTTTCTGTGGCTTTTTCGATCGCAGCTTTTTCCAGGGCGGCATTTTCCAATGCTGCGGTTGTTAGTGCTTCATCTAAAGTTTTTCTGGCGGCTTCGGCTTCGGCTATTGATTCGCGAAATTGAATGTTAACTTGAGCAAAATTTTTCAGCGCTTTTAACCCTTCTTTGATTTGTTGAATTTGTTCGACGGTGACTTCTCCAGCAAATAATAAATCAATTTGCGATCGCGCTTCTTGAGCCGCTGGACGTAACTCCTCGACTCGCTGGCGTAAGGTGGCAAATTGCGTTAAAACTTGCACCGCTTGCACTACTCCTGAATCTTCACCTGTGTTCTCTTTTAAACTGACATTTCCTTCAGCTTTGGTATCTTTAATTAGAATTAACTGATCTGGCCCAAAACCATCTTTTAAGTCTATGTCTAATTCTCCCGAATCCATTAATTCTAGTAATTGTTCTATAGCTGCTTCCCGATTTTTCTTAGTGTCATTTTTACCAGCAACAGTCAAAATCACTGTTGGATCTTCAGCTAAAGTATATTGCGGCATATTTAATCTCCCTCTGGCGAGCTATCACTTCAAACATCTATTGTTATTGGCTTTTATTATTATACTAAATAATGGCTAACCTAAACTATTTTTTTTGAACCGCGAAGACGCAAAGAGCGCGAAGGTAAGAGAAAGAAGATGCAGGGGATCGGTAACTGGAGTTGGGGATAAATAGCATTAAATTTACAATGTTCAAACAAATACTACAGCAGGAAATCTCTTTTTCTTGGAGTATCTGTCAGCAGGAATAGAGGGCTTTCATTCATCAGATAGAGACATTGTACCGAGCAAATCTGAGAACTTTATAACAATTGGAAGAAAAATTATAAAACCTAGAGCAAATTTGATTATGCGGGGAATCAATCAAATTAAAACAGCAGCTTTGCTGGGATTACTTAGTGGGTTATTAGTTCTAGCTGGCTATTATCTTGTCGGTAATGAACAGGGACTTTATTTAGGGTTAGCTTTTGCAGCATTTACCAGTTTTAGTTCTTGGTATTATTCCGATCGCGCTGCGTTAATGGCTTATCAAGCCCAGCCTCTCGCCCGCGAACAAGCTCCCGAACTTTACGATATGGTGGCTTCTTTGTCAGCTAAGGCAGAAATTCCCATGCCCAAGCTGTTTTTTGTGCCAACTAAATCTCCTAACGCTTTCGCCACAGGTAGAGATCCCGAACACGCAACCGTAGCAGTTACTCAGGGAATTGTCGATCTGCTTTCCAAGGAAGAATTAGCAGGTGTGATTGCTCACGAACTGACTCATGTTCGGAATCGGGATACCTTGACTCAAGCTGTGGCTGGAACGATCGCAGGTGCAATCACTTTTTTAGGCAGAATTCTCACTTTTGGCGCTTTGTATTATCCTGCCACTCGTGACGATCGTCGAGGCGGAAATCCTTTAGCAATATTATTTTTGATAGTCTTAGCTCCTTTGTCAGCCGCCCTGATCCAAATGGCGATTTCCCGTACTCGTGAATACGCAGCGGATCTAGGTGCGGCACAAATTACCGGGAATCCTCAAGCACTTGCCCACGCCTTAGAAAAACTCGAAGAAATCGGCAAACAGATTCCCATGAACGGTAATCCAGCCATGTCTCCACTTCTAATTATTAATCCTCTCTCAGGAGAAGGTTTACAGTCACTTTTCCGCACCCATCCCCCTACCGCAGAACGGATTCGCCGTCTCTTAGAAATTGCTAAACAGCAACAGGAAGCAGGTACTCCAGTTACCGCTTAATCTCCCAGATCCCCGACTTCTTCAAGAAGTCGGGGATCTGGGAGACTTTAAAACTCCACCTTATCTTTGACGGCAAAGTAACGGTGTTTATTCGCATTTTCGTCATCTGCTTCCGAATAAATTAAGCCCATGCTTTCTAGCTTTTGCAGATGCTCGCGGGTGTTTGTCCGGGAGAGTTGGGCGATCGCCATAATCTCTCTTGTCGTCAAACCGGGATGCTCAATGATAGCGTTTAGTATTTTATCGCGGGTCTTCATGATTACCAACTCAAACAGTCGCCTCCTTTAATGACGATCGTCAGCTAAATATCGTCCAGTACTTTGACATAAAAAAATCAGGGAACTTTTAGTACGAGTAAACAGTAATACAGTGAACCAAATTTAGCCCACCACTGCAACCTTCAATCTCAATCCAACAGGAATATGTCTTCTAAATTCTCTGAGTTACAACATCGATCAGGATTTTCCCCTACTCCTCTATTATCAGAACTAGGGGAAATGAAGATTGGGTAAGAAAGCCGCCCATGATTATGGGGGTTTTCCGCAAAGATGAACACCCTTCCCTAAATATACCTAACTGTTAAGCTTGTAACAGTTAGAGAAAAATTTGCTCAGTTGCAGGGCATAAGCCCCAGAGTTGAGTCACGTTAACTCAATTTGAGTAGCTGGCTGCTAAACATTAGGTTATGCGACAGTTCGCATCAAAGGAGTATCAAGATTAATGGCAATTAAAGACCAGCCTCAACCTCCTCGTTCTCGCCAGATAGGGAATATTTTATTGCTAATTTCCGGCTTATTCCTCCTGGTGAACTTGTTCTTACCGAATTTGTTTAGCCCTTCAGTGCCACGAGTACCTTATAGCTTGTTTATCGATCAAGTGCAAGATGGGAAAGTGGCGCGAGTTTCTGTTGGTCAAGACGAAATTCGCTATCAGCTCAAACCAGACCCCGATCAACCTGGACAAGTTTTGGTTTTACAGACGACTCCCATCTTTGACCTAGAATTGCCGAAACGTTTGGAGGAAAAAGGAATTGAGTTTGCTGCTGCCCCTCCACCAAAAAATGGCTGGTTTACTAGTCTGTTAGGGTGGGTGATACCCCCGTTAATTTTTGTTGCCATTTGGCAGTTTTTCATCAGTCGCAGTGGCGGTGGGCCTCAAGGTGCGCTCTCGATCGGGAAAAGTAAAGCTAAAGTCTATGTTGAAGGTGAGTCAGCTAAAATCACTTTTGCTGATGTCGCTGGTGTAGAAGAAGCCAAGACTGAATTAGTCGAAATTGTCGATTTCCTGAAAAATCCCGGTCGTTTCCGCCAAATTGGGGCAAGAATTCCCAAAGGTGTGCTGTTAGTTGGCCCTCCGGGAACTGGTAAAACTTTATTAGCTAAGGCTGTGGCTGGCGAAGCAGGCGTACCATTCTTTAGCATTTCTGGTTCCGAGTTCGTGGAACTGTTTGTCGGCGTAGGTTCGGCAAGGGTGAGAGATTTATTTGAGCAAGCGAAAAAGCAAGCTCCCTGTATTGTATTTATTGATGAGTTGGATGCGATCGGGAAATCTCGTAGCAGTGGCGGTTTCTACGGCGGTAACGATGAAAGAGAACAAACTCTTAACCAGTTGCTTACGGAAATGGACGGTTTTGCCGCAGGTGACGCAACGGTAATTGTTTTAGCTGCAACTAACCGCCCAGAAAGTTTAGACCCAGCTTTGTTACGTCCGGGACGTTTCGATCGTCAAGTGTTAGTCGATCGTCCCGATCTGTCCGGTCGGCAAGAAATCCTTAATATCCACGCCCAAAAGGTAAAATTAGGCTCAGATGTTAACTTGAAGGCGATCGCCACCCGTACCCCCGGTTTTGCTGGCGCAGATTTGGCAAACTTAGTCAATGAAGCGGCTTTATTGGCGGCGCGGAATAAACGGGATGCTGTGGCGCAAGAGGATTTTAACGAAGCGATCGAACGGGTCGTTGCTGGTTTAGAAAAGAAAAGCCGTGTCCTCAACGATAAAGAAAAGAAAATTGTCGCTTATCACGAAGTTGGTCACGCTTTAGTCGGTTATCTGATGCCCGGTAGCGGTAAGGTGGAGAAAATCTCGATCGTCCCTCGTGGTATGGCAGCTTTGGGTTACACTCTCAAGTTGCCTACAGAAGACCGTTTCTTAATGGATGAAGCTGAACTGCGGGGCGAAATCGCTACCCTGTTGGGTGGACGCGCCGCTGAAGAAATCATCTTTGGCAGTATCACCACTGGCGCTTCCAATGACTTACAACGGGCGACAGACTTAGCCGAACGCATGGTCACATCCTACGGGATGAGCAAGGTTTTAGGGCCTTTGGCTTACGACAAAAATCAGCAATCTTTCTTGGGCAATGCTGATATGATGAATCCTCGGCGCATGGTTTCTGATGAAACTGCTCAAGCGATCGATCAAGAAGTCAAAGACATCGTAGAAACTGCCCACCAGCAAGCTCTACATATTCTCAAGGAAAATCGCGACTTGTTGGAAACCATCTCCATGAAACTTTTGGATACAGAAGTGATTGAAGGTAATGATTTACACGAGTTACTCGGTAAAGTTCAACCTGTCGATCAAGCTCCTGTCCATGCTTAGAATTTATTGAGTCAAAATTAATACCTTTATCAACCGGATTTCGTTTGAAATCCGGTTTTTTTCTCAGATCTTGCTCCACTTTTGGAGGTAGAACCTCCTTCGATCTCGTTCCCAGGTTCAACCTGGGAACGAGAAACAGAGGCTCTGCCTCTTGGTGCTGCGATCTGAGTTTTTTTGTTGCCTGACCTCAGCAACGATTGAAGTCGTTACAACAGACTTAATTTACTTTACATTTCTTAACGATATGTGTTACAGTTCTTAACATAGGGTAATAAAAAGACGGAGATAAAAAAATGACTTCACGTAGTTACACCGTAGAAGAAGGCGGCAGATTAAATAACTTTGCTATTGAACCAAAAGTTTATGTTGACAGCACTCCCCGTACTGGCTTTACAGAATATGCAGAAAAATTAAATGGTCGTTTAGCAATGATTGGCTTTGCTTCTCTGTTAATAATGGAAGTAGTTACCGGACATGGTATCGTCGGTTGGTTGACTAGCCTCTAAATTAATCTCCATGTTTCAATATCTTTGCCATAACCATTAAAAGCTGGGTGTAGCATAATTCACCCAGTTTTTTTTATAAGGTAAAAAGTTTTAATAATTAAGCGATCGGGTTAGTTGAAGCATAAATTTCATTCTTTAGATAGAAGTTTTGCCCCAGTTTGATTTGTAAATTAATAAATAAAAAGCTAACCTTTTTCAAAATTTCTTAATGCTGCTCAAAAAAATTAATTGACATAGCAGCTTGATGTACATTTAGTCAAGATAGTAAAGGATGCCACACATTTTATTAGTTGATGATGAAGAGGCTTTGCGGGAAAGTCTGACTTACACCTTACAAAAAGAAGGTTACATGGTGACGACTGCGGGTGATGGAATGACCGCAATTAAGCAATTTCATAAACAAGTTCCAGACATTATTTTATTAGACTTAATGTTGCCTGGAATAGATGGCATGGAAGTATGCTGGCGCTTGAGAGCATTTTCTGATATTCCGATCGTCATGCTCACAGCTAAAGACCAAGATATAGATAAAATTTGGGGTTTAGAAGCTGGCGCAGATGACTACATCACTAAACCATTTAGCACTCGCGAACTATTAGCTAGAATTAAAGCTGTTCTCCGTCGTCGGGCAGGGGAGCAGGGGAGCAGGGGAGCAGGGGAGCAGGAAAACTCATTAACTTAAAACTCTCTCAAACGAAGCTAAAAACTTTCCCAGTTCCCAGTTCCTAGTCACCAAAACCCAGGAGGTGCATAGCTAATTCGTATTAAATGGAATTCAATTCACACCAAGTTATTTACTACTTATTTAGCACTTACTGCTTTAGGTACATCAGTTTTAGCAAGTTATATTTTGTTGTCTTTTCATGATTATTTTATGAGAACTAGACAAGCAGATTTAGATGCTTGGACTTCTGCTCTTAGTGAAAGCGTAGCTGACTCATTAGAGAACAATAATGTAGAACGGGTAGACATAATTGTAAAACGTTATGGTTCGCCAGATTCAATTACGCTACGGATTTTTGATCCTAAAGGTCGGTTATTAACAACTTCTGCGCCTAAAATTGACAACAACATAACTAATTGGTTGGAGGTTCCTGGAGTTAAAGAAGCGTTGCAAAATAAAGCTGTTCAAGGTAGAGCCAGAGGTGTTTTATCTAATGACGATCGCTTATATGCTGCTAAACCTATAGTTCGCAATGGTCAGTTACTAGGCGTGTTGCGAATGTCAATCACTATTGACCAGTTCCAGCGTCAGTTTCAAAGATTAATTTTGTCAGTTTTCTTAACATTAATTATTACAGTATTACTTTGTGCGGTTATTAGTGAATATTTAACTCGGAGCATGGCTAGACCGATCCAATCAATGTGTAATTTTGCGGTGCGAATGGGAGGTGGTAATTTTGGGGATAAATTAAATATTCGTCAAGATGATGAGATAGGTAAATTAGCTTTTGAATTAAATCGGATGAGTGAAAGATTGGCTTCGCTGGATAGTGAAAGACGATCTTTTTTAGCTAATGTTTCTCATGAATTGCGAACTCCGGTAAGTAATGTTTTTGTGACTTTGGAAGCATTAGCAAGTGGCGCAGATGAAGAACCAGAAATACGCGATCGCTTTATTAGCACTGCACAAGAAGAGGTGAAACGTTTATCTCGGTTAATTCACGATTTACTAGATTTAGGCAGATTAGAAGCAGGTGTAACTCAATTAGAAAGGAAAGATTTTCGCTTAAAATCTTTAATTGAACGTGCTGTCAGAGCCGTAGAACTACGATTGCAATCTGGTAATGTGGGCATTAAGTTAGATGTACCTGATGTAAAAGTGAGTGGCGATCCAGAAAGACTTTTACAAGCTTTTTTAAACATTTTAGATAATGCGATTAAGTATTCAGTTCCTAACTCAGAAGTTTCTATTAATGGACAGATAGAAGAGAACAAAATTTTAGTTAAAATTAGTGACCAAGGAGTAGGTATTAGCACCAACGATATGCCACATATTTTTGAACAGTTTTATACAGCCGATCGCTCTCGTTCTGGTAATGGCACAGGTTTAGGTTTAGCGATCGCCAAACGCATTGTCGAAGCACACAATGGTACTATTACTGCTAGCAGTAATCCCGGTGAAGGCGCAACTTTTACTATTCAATTACCAATTATAAGTAGGTAGATGTAAATAAAGTCAAAACCAAGCAGGCAGGATGCCCGCCCCACAAGAAAGCTGTAACTCTTGTGGAGCGGGCATCCTGCCCGCCTCATCCAAAGATAACTATTATCACTTTATTTAGTTGCATCTATAGCGTTTCTCGTTTGGATGCGGTACATTTGGGGGCGGGTTTTGATTGATAGATCTTTGACACAGCAAGGATTTCAGCTAAACCCGCCCCTACAATATGTATACCTCAGCGTTATGAGAACTGCTATACTTATAAAGATTAGTTATGAATTTTATCTTGTCCAAGCTAACCAAGTAGTAAATAACTGCTTAACAAATGGTGTCAGACGAGTGCGATTATATGCGTCTGCGGCTTTGCGAATTGCTTCTGCTTGGGTAGGATAAGGATAAATTACAGAAGCAATTTTTCCTAATCCAATGTTGTTAACCATTGCTAAAGTAATTTGACTAATCATGTCTCCGGCATGAGGCGCTACAATGGTTGCACCTAAAATTTTATCGCTACCTTTTTTGACGTGAATTTTGACAAATCCGGTTTCTTCACCATCAGCAATTGCGCGATCGACTTGACTTAAAGGAATAAAAAATGTATCTACATTAATCCCTTGTTCTTTTGTTTCCGATTCATACATTCCCACATGAGCAATTTCTGGATCTGTATAAGTACACCAAGGCATAGTGAGTGTACTTAATTTCTTCCTACCTAAAAACAGAGCATTTTGAATGACTATTCTGGCAGCAGCATCAGCAGCATGAGTAAATTTCCATTTCATGCAAATATCACCTGCGGCATAAATGTTTGGATTTGTTGTTTGTAAGTTATCGTTAACAAAAACGCCTTTTTTAGCATCATATTCAACGCCAACTGTTTCTAAATTTAATCCTTCTACGTTTGGTTTTCTTCCCACACCAAGCAGAATTTGATTTACTGTTACAGAGTTTTGTTTACCTTGATATTCGTAGTAAATAACTTTTTCGCCATTCTGCTGTTCCACTCGATTAACTTTTGAATTCAAAATTAAATTAATGCCTTCTTGGATAAATACCTTTTGGACGATTTCTGCTGCCTCTGCGTCTTCGCGATCGAGAATATGTTCATTGTTATGCAACAAAATTACTTGACAACCCAAACGTTGAAAACTTTGTGCTAATTCACAACCAATTGGCCCTCCACCAATTACTGCTAAACGTTGCGGTTTTTCGGTGAGGTTAAATACAGTTTCATTAGTAAGATAACCCGCTTCTTCTAACCCTGGAATATTCAAATTGGCGGCTCTAGCACCTGTAGCAATTACAGCTTTTTTAAATCGCAAAGTTTTCCCAGCAACTTCAATAGTATTGCTACTAGAAAAATGTCCTTCACCTAAAAAAACATCAACCCCTAATTGATTCTGAAATCGTTGTGCAGAATCATGATGACTGATATCCGATCTGATTTTTCGCATCCGTTCCATGACTGCGGGAAAATCAACTTCTGTACCATCAGGAACATGAACGCCGAATTTTTGGGAGTGAGAAATATCAGCGACGACGCGAGAAGAACGAATTATAGTTTTTGAAGGTACACAACCCACATTTAAACAGTCTCCCCCCATTAAATTTTTCTCAATTAAAGCTACTTTTGCGCCTAAACCTGCGGCACCAGCAGCAACTACTAATCCCGCTGTTCCCGCACCAATGACAACTAAGTTATAACGCTCTGCTGGTTGAGGATTTACCCAATTTTCAGGATGCACTTGAGAGACTAATTTTTGATTATATACATCCATTGGGTAAAGAGTTAACTTTTCAGTTTGAGACATGGAATTTTCTCCTTATTGAACACTCTCTTGGAGTGATTTTTTGGCAAGGTGGGTAATGTAAATTGTGACGGCAACTGTGGCAATAAAACCAACTATCCGAATTATCCATTGAGCGGTTTCTGCTTGCGGATTTGTTGGGACATTTCCGGCACCAATCATGGCAATGTTACCTGCTAAGGAACCAAGATAAACATACATAATTGTTCCGGGTATCATGCCAATTGAGCCTAGTATATAGTCGGTTAAAGAAACTTTTGTAATCCCCAAGGCATAGTTTAAAAGAGTGAAGGGAAATACTGGCGAAAGTCGAGTGAGTAAGACTATTTTGAAACCTTCTTTGGCAACGGCATTATCAATAGCTTGAAATTTAGAATTATCGGCAATTTTTTTGGCTACCCAATCACGAGTTAAATATCTGCCAATGAGAAATGCAAAAGTTGCTCCCAGAGTTGCGGCAATAAACACATAAATGGAACCCCAAAATACACCAAAGATGACACCTCCTCCCAAGGTGAGAAGAGAACCGGGGATAAATAGCACGGTGGCGAGATTGTATAGTAGGATAAATGCGATCGCTCCCCAAGGGCCAAGTTGCTCGATCCAAGTTAACGCATTATTGACAATTTCTTGCATATTCATTGATTCCCTCAAAGCAAAAATTTAAGAGAGCGGGCTGCTATTATAATAATCTAGCAAAATTAAATTTTTATAAAATCCTTATGTTTATATAGTATAATTTTTTATTTAGATACTTTAAAAGACGATTGTTAAATTCAGGTGTTTTTTCATGGTTAGTTCATCCAGTCTCACAGAAGATAACTTTAGTTCAATAGAACTTTCTTTATGTCATTATAAAAATGTCTCTAGCAAGTTACAAATTTTGCGAATAGGGAATGTTCCTAACTGGTATTTTGAGAAAGTGGTTTTTCCCGGAGAAGCTTTGTTATTTGAAGCACCGCTCCAAGGTATGCTAGAAGTTCATACCAGTGCTAAGGTAACTACAATTTTGGCAGATACTATTAACTGCGATCGCTTGCAGGTAATGGATTTAAGTGTTTAAATCAGCCAAAAATCTACTGACATAGCTTGAGCGAAGTAATTCCTGAAGCAAAAGAGTTGCAAAGCTGGGGCAGATTTGATAAGTTTATCAATAAAACTAATTACCTGCCCTGAATTTAACCAAAGATAGATGCAATATTTTAAATCTATAAAATTAGGTATACCTGGTTATATGCAGACTAAACTATTGCTGCCAATAGCTGTGTATGAATAAGTCATTATTTTTAGAATACATTCGGAGAACAACAAATCTACACTTCTTACTTAATCCTTAAGACAGGTGAAAAAGAGCCAAAATTTTTGTTAAACAGATAATGGTTTCAAAATAATATTATTTTTTGGGGAGACTCGATTAAGTTTGGCATTACTAGGTGCTGAGTTTAAACATTCTCCAAAAAAAGAGTCGGATAAAATAATTCCTGGGATCATCCTTAAAGGAAATTTTTGTGTAAACTTTTAGTAACAGAGGCAAACAAAATGTCAATTGAAAGCTCCCTTAATTTTTCTAATTCAGAACCGATGCTGTCAGCTATAACTGAGGTAAAACCAATTCAATCAATTAACTCGGAACCTTATGTAAATAGACCGAATTTACCCGATATTTCGGCAGCATCATTATATATAATTCCCACTACTTTTTTTACCTTTTGGTTGATGTACCTGATGCTCTCTACGGATTTGTTAAAATTCGCCAAACATAAGATTTCCATAATGAAAAATCTGGATCAGGTTCCTTGTAAAAATTGTCGTTATTTTACGAATAATCCTTATCTTCGATGCGCTGTAAATCCTGCTATTGCTCTGACTTCAGAAGCAGTTAATTGCTCAGATTATTGTCCAATGAAGAAATAAAATGACAATGCAAAATTACAATTTTGCTATGTTGTCTCTAGGATGCGCGATCGCGTAGCGTGTGCGTAGCAAGTATCGCGTGGTGTGTAATGCGATCGCATCTTCTCCTCAAATAACAATCACTAGCAAGATTAAATTTATGAACGTTTAATTTGAATGTTTTTTATAGTGTAAATTATTGTTTACGATAAATAGAGTCAAAACCCCTCTGACAGCAGATGAAGGGGAATACGATCGCTTATCAGTACAACATTCTAGTTAAGAGATCCCGCGTGAGTCAAATTCGTCTGTACTTTGATGAAGATATTATGGAAAAAGCCTTGGTGCTGGCTTTGCGATCGCACTTTCACCACTGGCAAAAAAGCGATCGCCTAATTAACAACTATTAAAAAAATTTTTCAATACCTAAAATACTATTTCTCAACTCCCGATCAATACTTCTGGGGATTCAACCAACTTTTCTAGGCAGTTAATTGAGATTTTTTTTAAAAAAAGCTCTACTTTTCACTATTTTTAAGTATATAAGAAAACCTCATCATTGCATTTCAGTACATATACTGAGGGTAGTGATATGTATTTTTTTTATAATACTTTTATATTCATCATTAAAAATTCAATTAACAAAGTAACTTTTTTAATTAAATATACCTGACCTAATTCCAATTACAATTAGGAGTATTTCATGATTTTTGTAATACCCATCATTTTGGGTGCGGCTGCCTTGGCTAGTGCCGCTTACGGTGCAGTTAAAGGTGTTGAAGGCGTGGGCAAAATGAATGAAGCCAAGGAAATTGGCGAACTTGCTCAAGAAAGATACGACCTTGCTAAGAGTGAATTGCAAGTAGAGTGGGAAGCGACCAACAGGTTAGCAGAAGTTTATGGGCAACTCCAAATTCGAGTTAGACAACTCACAATTGGGCGATTTGTTGACTTCATCAAGCGCACTGGTCAGAAGGCTTCCCAAAGCGATATGCAGTTTTTAGCTGGACTAGAAGGCTTGTCAGTGCAGCAGCTTAAAGAGTACGAAGCCGAGGCAATGAAAGCAGAACATTTTGCCAAAGGTGGTGCTACGGCTGCCTTGGCTGGTGCAGCAGCAGGTCAAGCTGCAACCTCTCTGGCAACTTCTGTGGGAGTTGCAGGTACCGGAGCCGCTATCTCTGGATTGAGCGGTGCCGCAGCTTGGAACGCAACCTTAGCATGGCTTGGAGGCGGTTCGCTTGCAGCTGGTGGTGGTGGTATGGCTCTCGGTACAGTTGTCCTGGGAGGTATTACAGTTGGCCCTGCTTTGGCAGTAGGTGGCTTTGTGCTTGCAGGTAAAGGGGAACAGGCTTTAACCAAAGCACACGAATATGAAGCCAAAGTTAATGTTGAAATCAGCAGACTAAAAACAGCTGGAGATTTTTTACAACGGGTTGAACAGAGAGTTAGAGAGTTGGGAAAATTGGTGCATAAATTAGAGAAACTTGCTAATCAAAATCTTAATGAACTTGAATCCCAACCTTTCAATCGTCAACGGGATGCTGCCAAGTTTCAGCAGGTAGGACTGTTGATTAAGGCACTTGCAGAAATTATGAAAACACCTGTTTTAGACAGCGAAGGAAACCTCAATCCGGCAACTGCAACTATTCAAGCTAAGTACTCAACTGTATAGGAGAATTCAAGATGTCAATTCACGAAATAGCACAATCTGCTTATGGATTCAATAAATTAACTGAATCTATTGATCCTACTGAATGTTTTCAGCAACTTATTTCGCAATACTTAGAATACAAAACAATTGTCGAACAAGAAAAGACTAAGCGGCGTGAAATCAAAGCGTGGGAAAAAACAACCATAGCCAAGATTAATACTTATCGCGATTTCGTTATGGAATACCTCGATCGCTCATTTGATGAACGAGCAGAAAATTTTCGTAAACTATTCGATGTAGTCGATCGGGCAATGGCAACTAACAATAACACTCAACTCGGATTAGCCCTAGATTCAATTACAGAATTAGCGAAATCTAGCCCTTTCAAAGAATTAGCAAACTTAGCATCTGTCCAGGCAGCACTTGACGATCCAAACCATGAATGGACATTTTGATTTATTAGTCTCTCAGTTCAACAATTAATTAAAGAAAGTAGGGTGGGCAATACCCATCCTACAAAGGAGTAAGTTATGGAATTGTTAGAAAACCTTGTTAAAGAACTACAAAACTATCAGGATAATCTAAGTCTTACTATTGATACTTGTCCGGGACTAGTGCGGCAAAAATTCTGGCTCGTCAATGCACAAGAGCAATTGCAGATAATTAAAAACAACTATGATGATTTACTAAAAGATGAAATTGATATTGATAGTCTTATTGTCGAGGCGAATTGGCTTAAAGAAATAACTTCAGAGTTGTTAACTGATGACGATTTCTTAATCGAATTAGAGTGGGGTAGAGAATCAAGTCTAAAAGAGCAACTAAAGCAACTCGATGAAAGTTTAAAAATCACATTAAAAATTGATAACGAACAAGCCTTAAAGCAACAGCTTCAGCAAATAAAGTTATCTCAAGACCAAATTAGGGAAATCCAGTTAAACTTAGAAAAATCAACTCAAACTTTAGCCGAAACTGATAATGAAGTTGAAATTATAAAAAAACTAATCTATTTATTAGAAGAATCTGTTTTTTCAATTGTAGGCTATAACAATGACGGTGAGCTTTTGATAGCGTATGCAGGGCAAATAAAAACACTCAAATCTATTCTTGAGCAGGATTGTGATTTTATCAAACTATTATCTAATACTTTACTTGAACAAGCCAATAGCTTAAGAAAACAAGCAGAAGAATATATTAAGCAACTAGAAGAAGAAAAACGCCGCCAAGCCGAAGAACAAAAACAGAAAAAAACAGCAAAAACCAGAAATCAAAACGAACAAATAAAATCACCAGTTAAAAGTAGTCGCCTTCCCATAAAAGCTTTATTAGTTGCATCAACTGTCGCCGCTTTAGGTTACGCAGGTTGGACAAGTGGAATCGCAACCCCACAGATTCAGCAGTTATTAAATAACCTGCACCTTTCGCAAAATAAAGATGAGCAAAAACCCAACTCTCAACCACAAACATCTGCTAATTTAGAAACTGCTCAAAAGCCTAATACTGAACAACAAACATCAGTAAACTTAGCAGTTGTACAAACACAAAATCCTGAAGTACAGACATCTACAAATTTGGAAACTTCCCAGAAACCAATTTCTGAACAAGAGACATCGGTAAACTTGGAAGCTATCCAAAAACCAAATCCCGAACAACAAGCAGCAGCAAATTTAGAAACAGCCCAAAAACTAGCAATGGAAGCTGCTGTAATGACTCAAAACTCACCTCATCCGCTGGAAATTTGGCAGAAATCCCAAGCTAAATGGCAGGAAGCTGTTAATTTATTAGAAGCGATTCCCGAAAATTTGCCTATTTCTGTTCAAGCTAAAGAAAAACTAAATGTTTATCGAACTAACTACACTGCTATCAGTAACAGACTCATCGCTGAAGAAAAAGCATCAGCTAATCTAGAAAATGCTAAAAAATTGGCGATGGAAGCTGCTGTTATTGCCCAAAATCCACCTCATCCGGCAGAAGTTTGGCAGCAAGCAAAAGCCAAATGGCAAGAAGCAATTAGTTTGTTAGAAGCGATTCCTAATAATACTTTTGTTTCGGTTCAAGCCAAAGAAAAACTAACAGTTTATCGGACTAATTATGCGGCTGTTAGTCAAAGATAAAGTGTTGTATGATACCTGCCATCTTTTTTACTTAACGCAAGTTGCTAGTTATATTCCTAGAACCATTGTAGAGACGTTGTATACAACGTCTCTACAATGTTTTTTGGAGATGTCTATTGCGATACGTTGCTTCGCAACAGGCTTCGCCAACGCACTTACCCAGAAACTTTGATAAAATCAAAACAAATTAACCTAAAGTAGCGTTTATGGCAACCCTACTCGGCGAAACCAAATCACCCCCAGGAATAGTAATTTCTTGGGAACCTTTACCGGAAGATTTTCAGTTAGAGGATGAACCAGTGGATAATACCGGACAGCCACTTTTAGCAGGAGCTTTAAGGGAAAGTTTGGAACTCATTGGTTTCATTCAACCACAGATGTTAATCGCCTCTAACTTTGCTCTTTGTGCCACAATAAACGAGCAATTTATCGCTAAAGCACCAGATTGGGTATATGTAGCATCAGTGAAAGAGATTTTAGCAGAACGCAAAAGTTATACACCCAATTTAGAAGGCGAAGTACCAGCCATAGTTATCGAATTTTTATCAGATAAAGATGGTAGCGAATATTCTTTTAAACGCACCTATCCTCCGGGAAAATGGTTTTTTTACGAACAGATATTGCAAATTCCCATTTACGTAATATTTGATCCAGACGGCGGTTTATTAGAATATTATGGGTTAGAAAATCGGCGTTATGAATTACAACAACCTGATGAAAATGGTCGTCATTGGGTTGAAGCAATGGGGTTATTTTTAGGAACTTGGCAAGGAACCAAAGAAGGAAGAACAGGATATTGGTTAAGGTGGTGGGATAAAGATGGTAATTTGTTACCTTGGGCGGTAGAAAAAATTGAACAGGAACGCCAACGGGCTGAACAAGAATGCCAACGGGCCGAACAGGAACGCCAGGAAAAAGAAAGGCTGATTGCTTATTTGCGATCGCAGGGTATCGATCCCAATAATTTGCCTAGTAAGTAGGTGCAAATAAATAAAGTGAAAATAGTTATCTATCAATGGGGCGGGGGGGGGAAAAAACCCCCCACAAAAAAAAAAAAAAATATGGGTGGGTGGAGATAAAACCACAGGGATTTTTTTTATTTTTTTTTATAAATATTTTTTTTTAAATAAAAAATAAACAACTGGGGGTGTAATTCCCCCCCCCAAAAATTTTTTTTGTTTTTGGGGGGGTGGGGCATTGTCCCCCGCCCCATTGATAGATAACTATT